>NZ_JBIQNW010000005.1:0-281890 GCF_047228265.1 Nostoc sp. UIC 10607
CTTTTCATGGTGAGTGGAACTATATTATCAAACCCAAAATTTCTCCCTAATTGTTCAAGTTATTTTTACTTGATGCCTTAATGTTGTAGAACTGCTGTCTTCTGTATATGCTGTGTATAATTTATTCATCAATTCCGTCTTGTAGACTGAAGGAAGGTCTCCTAGAGCTTGTTCTGCGGAAATTTCATTGCGATTATAAGTTGAACTTTCTAATTTGATTAAATAGGCATCAATATCAACAATGGGAGTTGGATATTCTTGAGAAAGCACGTACTTGTTACAATCACTAATTAAATTCAGCACTTTGATTAGGGATGGGTCAGTACTTTTGGGATGACCATCAAAGAGATTTCGAGTTTCACGAGCCTGTTGAAGTAGCTTCTTTGCTTCCCAGCCAATAACACCTATTTTATAGGCTCCTTCAATGAGTTCATGATCTAGAACATAATCTTGAAAGTCCTCGTATGCTTTTATTTCCTTTCGAGGTTTTACTTCTTTATTAAAAAGATCAAGGCTTCTATGAATAATCTTGTTACGCAAGTCATCTACTACTGCATTCCAGTAAGAACCAATAGCACTCCTATATCCTCTAACTTGCAAAACACGTAAAGCCTCTAAGACGTAAGGATTGTCTAACATTTCTTCCCTAACATTTAAAAGCTCTTTTTGAAGTAATTGAAGCTCCTCTGTTGCTATTTTACTGGTTATCTCAGATGAAATTATTCCAGATTGGGGTATTATTGCTTCTTCATTCATATAAAATACACTTAAATAATAAATTTGTGACAACCTGACTTTTGATACCTTACAGAGAATAGGTTTATTTTCACCATCCTGTAATAGTAGAGCGTTGCATTGCCAATCAGCCTCACTGATTAGCAATGCCACATTATAGCCTCACTTATCTGATCGCACAGGCAACGGCATATCCAAAATCTCCATCAGCAAATCCAGACGAGAGGGGCGCGTCAAGAGTGGGACGATATTCGGTAAACTGTAGTAATCGCCGGCGAAAGTGAACGTATCAACAGGTGCTTGCTGCTGCTTCAGTTGAGTCTCCACCCAGTTGTAATGAGTACCCACACGGACAATCACCACATTGGGCATTATCGCCAACTCCCGGCAGTAGTTCTTGTAGACTTCACCGAAGTAAGGAGCCGCATTTTCGCCCTCATCCGTCACTAAGATAATCTGGTCAACCACCTGCTTCTTCTTCCGCATTGCTTCCAATGCACAGCCGATGCTAGTGCTACCGCCTGCCTTGATGTGCTGGAAGGCACGCTCCCAGTCGGTCAACTCCTTGCCCTTTGCCGTAACAGCGTAAGGAATGGTGTCAAAGGCGTAGACAAACAGTTCTGCCTTAGTGATACCAGAAATTAGGGCAGCGAGTTGCAAACCCGTCGCGATCGCATTCTCCATTGAACCAGACTTGTCTACCAATAAAGCAGTTGGACGAGCGATCGCACCACGCCGTTTCACCTGTTCGTTTGTCACCTTTTCCAGTTGGGCAACGGTGTCTGCGTCAAAATCTCCTGCGTCTGTGGCAATCTGTGCTTTGAATGCTGAGACACGCGTACTCTTAGACGCTACTTCTAGTTTGGAATCAATTAGCTTCTTAACTTCTGGGTGATCCATTGCACCTCTAGTCTGGAGAGACTTGAGGTTGTTGATCGCTTCTTGAGGAGACATGCTGTTGATTAACGCCACCAACACAACTGGTGTAAGTTGCTTGATTGCACCAATTGCGATCGTGTAGGGAATGTTGAACTCCACAATCAGCCGTGCCTGTTCTGCGGCACTTTCTGCCTTAGCAACCTGCTTCAGCACATTTGCTAAGGAACCTTCTGGAGGAGTATCGCGGAACAGAATCGCATTTGCCCGTTCATTTGGCTTGATGTGCAGCGAAGCATACAAGTGCTTCATTGCCTTACGACCTCTGAGTGCAGCGCGATCAAACAGAGCCGGATTGCTTTCCCGTACCTTTAGATAACGCCGTACCGCAGTCCGAGCCGAACGAGGCAGTTTATTCTGCTGTTGCTTCATGAAGTCCACCACACGAGCCACCTGATAGGGTGGAAACTCTTGCAGCATCATAAATCCAGCATCTCGGTGTTCAGTCAAATTGCTAGTTAGCAAGTGAGCAACAAACACCTCCTTGTGGTCGCGGACATCACCATGACGCTGATACCAGACTGCCAGGTGTCCGTAGAAGATGGGATCGAGTTCAACAATTAACTGATGAATTTCTGCGACTTGCTCAAGCTTGCGGTGAGGAGTTGTGAGCAAACTGTTGAGCATTTCCAAACGCAGGTCACGTTCTGCGGTGTTCATTATGAACCTCCTCTAGTTGTGATGGATGAGGAGGCAGATGTTGCACGCGAGGTGATAAAGTCACCGCGCAAGTTGTGGAAGCATTGGATATAACTTATGCAGAGTTATGTAAGCTTCTGCGATCGGGGCGCGGCAACAACTGCCAATTTTGATATAAAGTATCGAAATCGTTGGCACTACTCCCTAAAAGTAGTAGCTGCGTAAGCTGCCATCATATCTGCCGCTATTGCGACAGCACTTTTTGAAAGTAGCGACCAGAACCACAAAGACAAAGGTCATTGCTACCAAGCTTTTCTTGTAGTTCCTTGTTGCCATGAACAAGGCGATTGCCACGTTTAACAGCTTTTTCAGATGGGTAGCCACGACGACGTTTGCTCGATGGTTCAAAAGCAGAAATCGTCAAATTCGTCGAAATCTTCAGGCTCGATGTTGAAAGAATTAATCTTTTTCATCGTTCTCACCTCCATCATATTCAAATGAAATAAGATCACCTCGTGCAAGTCGAAAAAGCTGTTGATTCACACACGGGATTTGAACCCGTAGTTGCTTGAGCTTCAGTCAAGTGCCTTACCATTCGGCTAGTATGTAAGCTTTTTCAGTTAGGGCACGAAGTGAAAATTTTAGGTTTTAGAAAGTTGATTTAAAATAAATCGAATTTCTTTCTTGTTACACTGCTGTTTCCTAATAGCGTAAATCATTCGACCTCTATACATTGCAGCAGAACGATGAATTATCCCTTTGACAACATCCGTCACATAATGAGTTGGTGGCGGTGGAAAATCTTCAAAGGTAATTAAATACCAAATCTCGTTTAGCTTCTGGTATTGATGATAATTATCAATGATGACAATATCAGTTTGTTCTTGCTTTTGTTCCTGCTTTTGCTTCTGCTTTCGAGGTATTTTCTCGGCTGCACAAAGAATTCCAGTTTCAGGATGAATATAGAAGCGATCGCGATAGCTTGTATCTAGCTGATTTCGATACCCTTGATAAGGCTTGCTATAAAAACCACCATCAATTATTTCCACATGCCGTTCAACGTAGTCCCAGACATGATCGATAACATGCTGTCCTGCCATTGTGCTGGGATCTAATCGTTGACACAGTTGGCTGTAAACGTCATTCCAAGGCTGTCCGACTTGCGATCGCAAAAACCGACGCAATGGGCCGAGATGATCTGAAAGATACTTAGATTTATTTATTGGTTTAATCAGGTAGGGATTCAACAATCCATCCTGAATTGCATCCTGGGTGATTTTGTATAATTGCTTCTTAAAGCCAGTCACCTTTTTGAGGCTAATTCTCCTCCCACCGCGAGGACGCTCAATCACAATCTCGCTCAAACGATGTTCGCTCATATCTCACGTTGTTTAAATGCAGTTGTACTAATTGAGTTGTTATTAAACATGAGTTAGCTAACATCATTGAACTCACCTCTGTATTGAGTAAAGGTTATAGATAAATACGATTTAAATAATTGAAATTCCGCACAAGTTAGTAAAGCAGTTTTCACAATTGCCTATACCAATTTGGCTCCGCTCCCATAAAAGGGAGCGACAGGAATCGTTCGCATAGCGTTCCCCCAGGGTACCTGCGATCCGTTGCCGGATAGTGTGTGTAGGCTTCACAAGTTAGGGAGCGGAATAAAACTATACATTTAGTAGAAATGAAGTAAAGGTTTAGGTTTATGTTTTAAACTTTCTTACCTTCTGCTTGGAAAGTGCTAAGTTATAAGTTCAGGGTAAATAATTAAAAGTGATGAGTCAAAGAAACTAATTTATTCAAAACTCCTAACTCCTAACTCCTAACTCCTATCTAACCATAGACCGCTTCAGGGCGGATGATCAAATCACCACTAGGACGGCGATCAATTACATAGGCCGAGAGGCGATCGCTATTCACATCTAAATGCCGAGCAACGCGCTCCTTCACCGCTACATCATTCATCCCTGCTGCAATTCCCAATTGAGTTTTTGGGACATCAACAGAACGTCCTTCAAATCGAATATGAACCATTGCAATCACCTCTTGTTTTAATTACGAATTACGAATTACGAATTCGTATTAGTGGATCTGATCGGGATTGAACCGATACCCTCCCTGTGAGAGTTACACTCACACCTCATGCAAGTCGAAAAAGCTGTGGTAACACCGCAGGAATTGAACCTACACTTATCGTTTTAGAGACGATCGCTCTACCATTGAGCAAGTATGTAAGCTTTTTCTGTCAGGGCACAAGTGATATCCGGGATCTCTACCGTTAGAGCTACAGACCCAAGCCTCTACACAACTTCAACCGCAGTCAAGTCTAGTGGAGCCGTCGGAAATCGTAGGCTTTGCCTTCCCGTTCGCGCTAGCGTTGCGTAGCAAAGGGTACCCGAATCCTGCAACCGTCCGTTTGTTGGTTTCGGAGCAGTCGAACCCCAATCACGGCCCCAAACAGTGGCATCTATGCAATTGTCAAGCTTCTGAGAGCTTTTAGTTTTGCCTTTGAGGAGGCTTTTCTTTTCATGCTACAAATGTAATACAAGCTCTACATAATGTCAAGGGGATACTACAAATTTCGCATTCCAATGCGTGTTAAGCTAACGCGCCTACATATTGCACTATTTTCCGTGTAGACCGTCATTAGTCATTAGTCATTTGTGTTTACCAATTGGACTTGGGACAATTGACAAAGGACAACCTCACCAGTTGATGTGCAACTTAAATGCTTAACAGCTTATTTAGATTCTCTCTTCTAAAACGCTTACTCCCCTTCCCTACAAGGGAAGGGCTGGGGGTTAGGTCTTTTTTATACTCAACTGAAAATCGCTGTATTGGGAAATTAACTACGGTTATCTATCTGAGCGCGTTGCAAACTTCCAGAGAAGTCAACATAAACACTTTTCCATTCTGTGAAAACATCCAAAGCAGTAGTTCCAGCTTCGCGGTGTCCGTTACCGGTTTGTTTTACACCACCAAATGGCAAGTGTACCTCTGCGCCGATAGTGGGGCCGTTAATATAGGTGATACCTGCTTCGATGTCGCGCATGGCAGTAAAAGCCCGGTTGATATCGCGGGTGTAAACTGAAGAAGAAAGACCGTAATTGCTATCGTTGAGAATTGCGATCGCTTCCTCAAAGGAGCTAACCTCAATCAATGCTACTACTGGCCCAAATATCTCTTCACGGGCAACTCGCATATCAGGAGTTACATCATCCAAAATAGTTGGTTGAAAGAAGTAACCGTTTTTCAGTGAGCCTTCATTGGCAATTTCTCCACCAATTAAAACCTTTGCTCCTTCCTCACGCGCGATATCCAAATACTTGCTCACCTGTTGGAGTTGTTTTTCATTGACAATCGGCCCAATATCTGTATTGGGTTCAGTGCCAGCACCCAAGCGTAATTTGCTGGTACGCTCATAAAGCATGGCGGTAAATTTTTCTTTGATATCACGATGTAAAATCAAACGACTAGTAGCCGTACACCGTTGACCGGTTGTCCCAAATGCTCCCCACACTGCACCATCGAGAGCAAGTTCTAAATCGGCATCTTCCATCACCACTTGAGCATTTTTACCACCCATTTCCAAACAGACACGCTTGTGAGTGCGTCCGCAAGTAGCGCCGACAAAGGCACCTGTTTCTGAAGAACCAGTAAACGATACCAAATCTATATTAGGATGCTCAACTAAAGCTTTCCCCGCCTCCTCTCCCACACCATGCACCAAGTTAATTACTCCTGGTGGTAAACCTGCTTGTTGGAAAATTTCAATCAATTTAGTCGCACAGGCGGAGGTATCTTCGGCAGGTTTGAGAATAACTGTATTGCCACACACCAAGGCTGGCATAGCTTTCCAGCAAGGAATTGCCACTGGGAAATTCCAGGGAGTGATTAAGGCACAAACTCCTATGGGCATTCGCACAGTCATGGCGAATTTATTGGACATTTCCGACGGTGTGGTTTGCCCGAATAGTCGCCGTCCTTCGCCAGCAGTGTAAAAGGCGCAATCAATACCTTCTTGCACATCTCCTCTGGCTTCTGTCAGGGGTTTACCCATTTCCCGACTGATTAACTGGGCGAGTTCTTCTTTATGCTGGAGTAATATTTCCCCGACGCGAAAGATGTATTCTGCCCTAGCTGGGGCCGGGACTGTGCGCCAACTGTGGTAGGCTTTGCGGGCGGCGGCTACTGCTGTATCTACATCATTAACCTGGGAACGGGGGAATGTGGCTACGACTTCGGTTTTGTCAGCAGGGTTGCGGCTTTCTAAAGTTGCTTCCCCTACAGCACTCAACCATTGACCGTCTATATAATTGCGGCAAGATAGCGGAGTTGTCATCTTGAAAATCTCCGGCTGATGATCCACTGGAAGTTGTGTATTAAGTTTGCTTGCTTTCTAGGTTATCCTCAAGTTTAGGAAATTGGCGTGAGAAGCAAATATCGATATAAAAATTAAGGCACTAAAGCCAATACACCCACAGGAGAACCAGAACCACCACGTAATCTTAGAGGTGCGATCGCTAGAGTAGTACCTTTAGGTGGCAACTGATCCAAATTGGTGAGATTTTCTAAAACAATACGCGGTTTTTCCAATACTAGGCGATTAGTAGCAAAACTGTTATCCTGTCCGGGGTCTACACCATGAGTATCAATTCCTACCCCAGCAATTTGCCGTTCATTCAGTAAAAACTGAGTTGCATCGCTGCCAAAACCTGGAAAGTGCGCAATTCCTTGAGAATCCTGATTTAGGAACGCACTTTTATCAAACCACTTTTTTTGCCAACCAGTATTCAGTATAACTACGCAACCAGGAGAAATCTCACCGTATTGGTCTTCCCAAGCCACAACATCAGCGATCGTCAGCGCATAATCAGAATTAACAGCTGTGGCTTGGCGAATATCTATGACTACCGCAGGTACAACCAGAGATTGGGCGGGGTATTGGTCAATTCCCATACTATAGCTATGAAAGCTGTTAGGGGCGTTGATATGGGTAGCGCTATGTTCCCCCAAGGAGAAACGCCGCAGGTAATAGCCATCATTATTTAGTTCAGCCACAGTTTCAAATTCTACTGGAGGGTCGCCAGACCATTGGGGAATATCTATGTCAATTACATGACTTAGGTGGATAACGCGTGTGTAGGTGATACTATTTTGACTTTGGGGTTGTATCATCCCAGCCTTCTATTTGATTATTTGTACTCAGAGATTTTTTTCAAAGGTGCCGCAGCTACACCCGTGGTAGACATCGCCTAGGTTGGGCTACGCCTACGCAAGCATAGTAATACCATTACAACGTTTTTCAATCAATTGAACTGCAACATTCCTACTCCTAATTCCCTATGATAAGAGAAATAATCCCCCCACTTCCCTTAAATTTCAGGTTGTTGGGGGGAATTCAAATGTTGCAGCAAAAAGTGAATTAATCTTTAGTTAACAACCAATAGGTTAACCTTTGATTAAGCTTAGATTAAGGTTGTGTGATGTCTACGTTGAAGGTTGCTCGTGTAGTGGAATCATAATCACAAACTCGGCACCTTCTCCTGGTACTGAAATACATTGGATTTGCCCCCCGTGTTTTTTGACAACAATTTGGTAGCTAATTGATAAACCCATGCCCGTGCCTTTACCAACGGGTTTCGTAGTAAAGAAGGGGTCAAATAGGCGTTTGCGTACTTCCTCTGTCATACCTGGGCCATTGTCGGCAATGCTAATTATTACACGGTCTTCTTGGATAAGGGTGCGAATGCGAATTTGTGGAAAAGTCATTTGTCCTTGGTCATTTGTCCTTTGTTCAGTGTTGTTTACTAATGAAAAATGACTAATGACAAATGACTCTTCAATTGCATCGATCGCATTTGTCAACAGATTCATAAACACCTGATTCATCTGTCCAGCGTGACACACTACTGGTGGTAGGTTGCCGTAGTCTCGGATTACTTGGATTTCGGAATGTCCTGATTTGGCTTTCAGGCGATTTTGCAAGAGCAGCAAGGTGCTATCAATACCTTCATGAATATCTACTGCCTTTGTGCCGTCTTCATCAAGGCGAGAGAAATTGCGTAAAGATAAAACAATCTGCCGAATGCGTTCGGCTCCCATGTTCATAGAATCCAGGATTTTGGGCAAATCTTGCTTGAGAAAGTCTAAATCAATGGCGTAGATTTGTTGGTGAATCTCTGGTGTTGGTGGACAGTAACTCTGTTGATAAAGGTCTACCAAGTGCAGCAAATCCTTGGTATATTCACGGGCATGGCTAATATTGCCGTAAATAAAATTGACGGGATTATTGATTTCATGGGCAATACCTGCAACCAATTGTCCCAAACTGGACATTTTTTCAGTTTGAATCAGTTGCGCTTGAGTTTGTTGCAGTTCTAGCAATGCTGCTTCTAGCTGTTGGGCTTTGTCTTGGGCAGTTTGGGCGGCGATACGGCTTTGGGTATAAAGTTTGGCTTGGTCAATGGCGATCGCTAGTTGAACTGTAACTGCTTGTAGTAATTCTACTTCGTTGTCCAACCAAGGACGGAAGCCACTACAAGAACCACAGCTAAATGTGCCTATTTCGCCAGATTGGGTGTGTACGGGTAGCGACATAAAGGCAGTGAAACCGAAATCCTGCAAAAACAACTGTCCTATGGAATCGCCTACAGTCTCTACATCATTAATGCGGATGATTTCTCTATTCAAGGTTTTGGCTGCGATTAGTTCGATTTCTGCATTAATTGCTTCTTGGTGGTTAAGGAGACAGGGTAAAAAGGAACTTTTCGCCTCATATACTTTATCCCAGTAGGGAACCTCAGCGTCTTGCCGATACCAAAAAAAGGCGCAGCGATCGATTTGGAATAAGTTACGGATCTCCTGGACTGCGGTTTCCACAATGTAATTGAGATCCAAAGAAGCTCGAATCTGGTTAGAAAGACGATTGAGTAGGGCTTCCCGTTGGGCGCTTTCTCTGAGTGCAACTTCTGTTTGTTTGCGCTTGATACCAATGGCAATTTCCTGGGCGGCAAATTCCAGTGCTGTGAAAGTTGATTCTGTCACTGTTTGGCGGGTAAACATGGCTATCACCCCTACAGTTTCATCTTCAACAATCAGAGGATAGCCAGCGAAGGCGACCATACCCTCTTGCTGTGCCCACTCTTTGTTACCCACGCGGGGATCTTTCTGCACAGAGTTAGTTAGGTGGGGTTTGCCCTCTTCGGCAATTAAACCAATTTTGAATTGACCAACTGGCACACGTTTATGGGGCCCATTAATGTGGGTGTACATCCCAGAACTTACTTGCAACTCCAATACGTTGTCTTTTTTGTTCAGCGTCCAGATGCGAGCAAAGGCTGCATCAAGATGTTCAACTAAAGCGTCAGTGCAGCGGCGCATCATGTTTTCTAAGGTGTCACTCTGGGTAAGGGCCGCGTCTACATCGGCACGAAAATGTGCCAAACGCGCTCGTTCTGCTAAAGCTTCCTCTGCTTGTTTGCGGTCAGTGGTGTCATAGCAAATACCAACGAAGTTTAAAACATTACCATTGCCGTCTCTAATAGCAGATGAGTTGCTTGTATGCCATCGCCAACTACCATTTTTGTGTTTGACTCGATATTCAATTGCGTCTTGTTTATCGCTTGTCGTCAAAATTCTTTGAAAATAATCTGCACAGATATGCACATCATCGGGATGTACAAAGGGAATAAAGGATTTGCCTACAACCTCCGCAATCTCATGCCCAAAAATTTCAGTCCAGTTAGGAGAAACGTAAGAAAATATCCCTTCAAGTGTCAGCGCAAAAATAATGTTATTGGCGTTTTCGACAATGCTGCGAAACTTGGCATCGCTTTCTATGAATGCTGCTTGTACTTTGTCGCTGGTGTCACTGACAAGAACTATGATTTGCTGTTCTGGTAATGGTAATAACCTAGCTTCAAAATTATTCTTCCCTTCTGGCAGGGGTAAGGTATATTCAAAACTGACTTCATATTGAGTTTCAAGTACTTGAGTTATTGCTTGCTGGAAGCGATCGCTTATAGCAGTCGGTAGGCATTCTCGCAAACTCTTGCCCTGACAATCTCCTGGTAGAATATACGGGTTATCCATCTTTCCTGGCTTGTAATCCAGAATATTCCCATCAATATTAATACGTAAGTATAAATCAGGTAGCAGTTGCAAAATGGCTGCAAATTCTGATGTTTTGTGGTGTAACTGTGCTTCAACTGCTTGGCGTTTTGTAGTTTCAGCTTGTACTTGCTTTAGTGCTTTTGCTAATTCTGCTGCCTGTTTTTGTTCTGTAATTTCATGCAGACAATAAGAGGAATTTGTCGATTTCAAGCAGCTTTCTCTCAGGGGAGGTCGAACTTCTGTTATATCCACACAATAACCGATGTAACCAACAAAGTTACCATCTGCCGAGAATCTTGGCGCTGCTGTATCTAAAATCCAGCGATATTTTCCATCAGCCCGACGCAGACGATATTGCCTCTGGAATGATTCATGTGCCACGAATGCTCTCAGGTATATATTTTCACATCGCTGCCTATCTTCTGGATGGACGCTGCAAGTCCAGATATTGTTTATCTCCTCTCCTAGCACAGATGCAGACGCGCCTGTTGTTAGATATGTTCCAGTAAATTCCAGCCAATTTGAATTTAAGTAACAGTAAAGTGCATTGCATCCAGCCATCCAAATCATCAGAGGAGCAGTATCCGCCTGCTGACAAAATACTTTTTCATCCTGTTGTATTTCTTCCTCTTCGACCATGATTTGGTTAATGTAGCTCTGCACCTTTTTAGAAAACACTTTTGCCTGCCTGCTCTGCCTAATTTATTAAGGGAATAGTCTGAAAATAAAATTTGTTAATAAATGTATATAATTTCATGTCAACTTGCTATTGATCTTAATACTTTATTTATTTTTATATGTATAAAACTTCCGGTTTTACTGTAAATAAATTGAAAAAATGCTGAAGTTATCATTAAGATTAACTTCAGCATTTTTGGTGGAATTTAAACTCTCCATATCTCTGGGAAGTTGTTTGACTTTGTTTCTTCTTAAATTCGCTTAGAAATTCATCTTAGCTATGTAATTGCATTGCTCAAAAACCTGATTTAGCTTTACGGAAACTATATGATTCCCTGTAAAGCACTTACATCTTTATAATAAATTCACAATAATCAAGAATTTCATATCAAATAAATATTGATTTTTTATCAAGAAGAATTCAGCATGAATTAGAGTCCTGGCAACTATAAGTCGCACGCCAGTTGCTTCTCCTGTTCGGAGACGCTACGCGTAGCTTGCTTCCCCGAAGGATTACAAGTCGGACATTACCCGCCCAACGCATTGGCTTGGCTATACAGACAAAACCCACCTCCGTGGGTTCGAAATTTTTAATTTTTCATGTTTTCCGCGTAGGCAGACTTTGCTTGTATAGTAGCGAATTATATTCACCTAATACTTTTCGGACATCCTCTTAAAATAATGGGTCTCAAATGGTTTAATACCAACATTTGTACTAAGCAGTCTCCAGAGCATCTGTGGTATAAAACTCTACTATATTGATTCTTGCTCCTGTTAGCGGTAGCGGGGTGTTTAGCCCATTCTGACTTCTGAATTCTTCTGCAATTTTCCCCGCCAAACCAGATTTTTCAAAATTGTCTTAACCGTTCAAAACGCCTCATACCAAAATCGCAAATTAAATGAGAGAAATGCTAAATGTAATATCAACACGTTGCAACAATGGCTGGCGATCGCGTTTTATATGTTATAAAGCTCACAGAAATTAATGTTAGGCGGAAACTACTTTATGGAACCAGATAAACTGGGCCGTTTTAAGGAGTACGGCGAATTCATCCTCCGAAAGATAGATTCTGTGCCCCAGCACCCTTCAAAACAAGAAGATTGGGTTCCAGCTAGTCTTGACGACTGTCTTTTGCGTCTGCGGTCAGCTGCCCAGAAAACTGTAGACCTTGCAACTTCACCTGTGAAAATTGGGGTGATGGGGGAATTCAGTAGTGGGAAAACTTTACTTTTAGGCAGTCTAATTGGATATGCAGATGCTTTGCCAGTCAGTGAGAATCCCACTACAGGTAATGTTACCGCCATACATATCATACCGCAAGACGAATTTGCAACTACACAATTAAGTAATTTTACTGTAGATTATCTTTCTCATGAAGGAGTCCATGAGTGTCTACGCTTCATGCTAGGGGAAGCCAATAAACGGACAGCAGCAGCCGGACTTCCTCCGATACCAGTATCGAAACTCAACTCTGGCAAAGATATTATTGGCTGGTGTGAAGAAGCATGGAATAGCAGTAACAATTTAGAGCTACGTTATTTACTCCGAGAGTTGGTATTATTCCTGCGGGCTTATCAAGCCTATGGGGAAGTTATGTGTGGTGGGCGCTACCAGATTGATGCTACCACCGCCCGCGAAGGGCTACAGCTGGTCGAACAGCCAATGGCAATCCAAACTATGAAATTTGAGGATTTACCGCCAGCGCACATCCGATTACCGAGTCCACCCCAGAGGCTACCAACAAAGTTATTACAAAACAGTTTCCCACTGATCCGCCGCGTAGATATCGATGTGAAAATATCACGGGAAATTTGGGATTTTGCAGGCGCAGCCAAATTTATTCTCATCGACTTTCCGGGATTGGGGGCTGCTAATTCGGGGGCTAGGGATACCTTTTTGTCGCTGCGAGAATTGGCAGAAGTACAGACAATTTTGGTACTGCTAAATGGTAAATCTCCAGGGAGCGATCGCGCCAATAAAATCTTTACCATGATGCAGCAGCAGCGACCAGGACAAGACCTAAAAGATTTAATTCTCGTAGGTGTGGGTCGCTTCGATCAACTCCCCCTAGACAGTGAAGGTGGCGAAAGAGAACTTGACCACCTGATTGAAGATAGTCCACATTTAAAAGAAGAAACCGTTTTCCAAAAACTCAAAGTTCTGCAAACTACCATTGATGGTGCAGAGGCATTTACAACCCAAAAAGACCGGATCGTTTTACTGTCGCCACTGTTGGGACTGGCTGAATTAGCAAAACGTTCTAGTACAGTCAAAGCAGGCTCACCAGATTTTTTGGCTAACTTGGACTATCCTGATTACCTAGATCGGTCTAAACGCCTACAAGATAAATGGGAGCTATTAAGTGAACGGCTGTTAGAGACCGATCCCCGCAGTAATTTAGGCAAACAGCTAGGTTACTTTGGTCAAGATGGGGGACTTAGTAAACTGCGGGAATTGATTCAAAACCACGTAGCGACTCATGGTTTGAAGCAACTATATGAAGATACTCGCAGAGCGGCTGATGTGGTGAGTCAGCAACAAGATCACTTGAAAGACATCATAGATGAAATTCACGAGCAAGGCATTCCCACAGGAGACAGTCCCGCCTTTATCGAGTTGCGCTTTGTCGTCGAAAGCTTAGATAAAATCTACAGGAATTTTCAAAAAGATTTAGGGACAGAACCACTCAAAGATCGGCGGGGTGTTGTCGTCAGCGATGTAGTTAAAGACGAACTCACTTTTAGAATCCTCAATTGGAACCAGTGGACTTTACTCTTCAACAAAGCCAACAATGGAGCGATCGCTCTGGCAGAATCTAAAGGTGCAGCCGGGAAATTATTTGATCGAGGAAACCGTGTAAATACTTCCCTTCCGACTAAAAGCGATGATTTTTATCCAGTATTTGAGAAAACCGTTAAAGAAGTAGAAGATTTTGCCCGCGATCGCATCCATCAAGCAGTGGTAGATTTGTTGAATCAATTGTCAAATTATGTAGCTCCAGAACGCGAACAATTGCAGGCATTTTTCCATCCAGAAATGGAGCAAGAAATCGAAGAAAAATTTGGTTTTGAAGATGCCGATCTCTTTTACAAATTATTACTAGGATGCGATCCTAACGAATGGAAGGAAGCAATCATCTCGGAAATCAGTAGTAAAGACAAAACCGTTGCGCCCGAAATCATCTTTCCCTTAGCGCGTCAAGACGAGAAACACAATGTTGGTCAAATCTTTGACTGGGCACCAGAAAAAAGCCAAGGTTTACCTAGATCGAGCAACCACCAACTTTTAGTACTGCGGCTACGAGATGAAATCACCGCTAGCGCTAGCCTTCATCTTGTGCAATATGTTAGCGAAGTGAATCAGCAAATTAATTCTGAAATAGAAGGCATTTTGGATCAAATTATTCCTAGTTTGCAAAACCTCTCAAAAAAAGAAACTTTGCTGAGATATTTGGCAGCTGGTGACTTGCCATCTGAGACAGAAATTCCTACTTGGTTGCAGATTATTTCAGAACTTGCTGCTGTTTCTTACTTAGATGATTTGAGATAAGCTAACTCAGAAAATGACTGATTGCGATCGGCTACGGTTATGAGGATGTATTTGTGAGACGTGATGCGATTTTTTATGCAATTTTTAAGCGTGTCCCAGGATTGTTTTTCGAGTTAGTAGAACAGCCACCAGCCGAAGCTAGTAGCTATCGCTTTGAATCAGTTGAAGTTAAAGAACCAACATTTCGGATTGATGGGGTATTTTTACCTCCACCTGATGCAGCATCTCAGATGATCTTTTTTGCTGAGGTACAATTCCAAAGAGATGAGTTACTGTATCATCGCTTTTTCACCGAATCCATGCTGTATATGTATCGCAACCCGTCGCTTTACGATGACTGGTATGGGGTAATTATTTTACAGTCTCGCAACTTGGAACCGGAAAACACTACTATTCATAGATCGTTACTGAACAGTTCCCAAGTACAACGGATTTATTTAGATGAGTTAGGTAGTCCTGATGAGCAAAAAGTAGGTATCAGTTTGATGCAGTTAACTATTGCCTCAGAGACTCAAATGGTGCAAGAAGCGAAACGTTTAATTGAGCGGGTGCAGCAAGAACAGATAACTGTTTTAGCTAAGAAGGAGATAATAGATGTAATCACAACGATCGCAGTTTATAAATTCGCAAACTTAAGTCGTGAAGAGGTAGAGGCAATGTTAGGAGTTAAGTTAGAAGAAACTAGAGTTTATCAAGAAGCTAAAGAAGAGGGACGAGAAGAAGGACGAGAA
The DNA here is from genome assembly GCF_047228265.1 of Nostoc sp. UIC 10607. Lineage (NCBI taxonomy): Bacteria > Bacillati > Cyanobacteriota > Cyanophyceae > Nostocales > Nostocaceae > Nostoc > Nostoc sp. UIC 10607. Next base: position 15,388 of record NZ_JBIQNW010000005.1, read on the forward strand.
GAACTAAAACTTGAACTTGTACCTCGGTTCTTAGCTCGTGGGATGTCGATGGAAGAGGTTGCCCAGTTACTTGATTTAACTATCGAACAAGTAAGACTTGCAACTGAGCAAGAATCTTCAACATCAACTTAATAACTGCCGTAATTTTCATAGCGATGCCTAGTTTGGGCTATGCCTACGCCCTTTCATATAAAAGCATAGCCCAACGTAAATATCGCACCAAATAAAAAAGCTAGTGCTAAAGAGAATCAGTGGTACAAGACCAAAGATTAAAAGTCTTTACCACAAGGATTCTCTAAATTTGTAATTTTATGATCAAACATTACAGTTTTTAGCCAGCTATAAAACAAACAACAGAAAGTGATACTATAATGAACCCTTTTCAACTCAACAAATATAGCGATCAAGAACCAAGCGAGAAACAACAAAAAAGATTTCCGGGATGGTTTGCTTTAGATTTTGGTACATCGAATTCCACAGTTACACTCTTCGATCCCATTGAAGTACCGATCGCAGAAATTCTACCAAAAGAACAAGAGATGCGGTTGCGCGATCGCTTATCACAATGGCTGAGTTCTCCCGCCTCAGTAGCTTTACCAGATGTCAGCGCTGATGATTGGGAAAAGTTTATCGGAGAAATTAGCAAAAACCTGGAGATAGAACCCAGTCGATTGAGCGAAGTATTTGAAAGTGACAATAAAGAGCGATTTTTGGAAGCAATTCGCCAAATTGAACTTTCTTTAGGAAACAGCGAGAGGTTCCGCCGTGCTGTCAGCAAAAAACTTTACCAAATTTATCATGAGGTGTTCCGCGTCCCTACCCTAGAGTCGCAAAATCTGATCCCAGTTGTACTGGATATCGATCGCCGCGATACGGAAATTCCCAGCGAGTCGGAAATTTCGCACTTAGGAGACTTAAAACTGCGAATGGGTAGGGAAGCTAGAGATAACCGAAAAAAAGCGATCGCTCAAGGTACAAGCAGTTCTTTAAAGGAAATTATCAGCAGGTTTCACCATTCACCCAAACGCTATTTTGGTCAAGAGCGGTTATTTTCAGTGATTTTAGATGGTGAAGAAGAAATAATTACTGCTAACCAACTGATTCAATCTGCTTGGGCGCATTTAATCGAGTTAACTGAAGATTACCGCCAACGCGCCCAGCGCAGGTTTTCAGAAGGAGATTTTTTGACAGCAGTTGTCACCTACCCCACTGTCGCCCCACCAGTTGTTCGCAAGGAAGTTAAGGAATTAGTTGAGCAGTTGGGGATCGATGATGTACAAACTGCTTATGATGAAGCCGTTTCTGTGGCGATATTCTTTTTATGGCGAGAATTTGGTGGTAATCTCAACATTGGGATTGAGTCATTCAAAACTCGTTGTCGCCAAGCAGGAAACAAATGGTCACAAAATGTTCTCGTCTTGGATATTGGCGGGGGAACCACAGACTTAGCTTTAATTGAACTGACTTTGGAAGATAAAACCCCTACCTTTGCTGATTATGAAGACCGAGGTTTAGGAGGACGTTACTATAAACTTACTCCCAAACTATTAGGTTCATCCGGTCATTTACAGTTAGGCGGTGAATTAATTACACTGCGAATTTTTAGATTATTAAAAGTTGCGATCGCAGACTTTTTGTTGACAGCAGTAACAACAGGTGATATTGAAAGTGAAAGGCTAGAAGATTTAATTAGCTCTGAGTTAAACGAACGCTTTCTAGAACAAGGTAAATTCAAAAGTGGCAGTATTTTAAAATGTCTAGATAAAGAGAATCCAGAAGGCGATATTGCTTACAAAGATGCCCTAGATACTGCCGAGAAAGTATTACCTACCCGTTGGCAACAAGCACCCCAACGCCTGCAATCATTTTATATTCTTTGGGATTATGCGGAAGCTGCTAAACTTAAACTTGGGCAAAAAGCACCAGTAGATAATTCTCTATTAACCTTCACACTTACTGAACAACAAATTTCTGAACTGCTCACCCAAAGCGCCGTTAAATTGGAAGTCAAAGATCCAAATAGTATCTGCGTCACCCTAGATAACCAGCAATTTGAACGAGCCGCCGTTTCAGGAATTAAAGAAGCGATCGGTATTGCTAAAGGTTTGATGGAAAGTCGCTTGCGTCCCGATGATATCACCAAAGATTCTTGGAATTCCCAAAAAGTTGATTGGTTAATTTTGTCTGGAAAAACTTGTAATTTAGACATAGTGCAGCGCCAAATCTACCAAGAATTTAGTAAGTCTCCATATTTTGTGTGGAATCCAGAACGAATTACCTTTGTGTTGGAATTTACCAAATTAGCCACCTCTGCTGGTGCTTGCTATGCCGAAAAACTACGAAGATTAAGATTCGATCCAGAAGAGTCCAAAAGCTTGCTGCGTAAGGGAGCCAACCAGCTAGAAATTGATGTCAAAAATCTGTTTTATTATTTACCCTGCAACTTCAAACGCAAAACTCAAAGTAATGATTTACTAACTATATTCAAGGCTGGACAAGAACTATATCAACTCGCACCTTGGGAAACTGTCGCCAAGGTTCGGACTGCATGGCAAGGAATCCAATTAACTAATATTATTTACCGTCAAGACTACGAGGATGGAGATTTACGACTATGGGGTAGCTTTGACGGTAAAAACCTCATGAATAAATTGGGAATGCAAGAAGCAGAGTTTCTGAAAAAAATTAAAGTCCAGTTTGAGATTGACCAAACCCTTGAATTTAGTGTGTTGCTTTGTCAGGGAAATCCCCATTATTTAATTGATATTTCTGGCATTGATTTGGAATCGGTAGTTTCAGAAACTTCAGCACTATTTGCTGATGGTAAATTGAACTGGAATATTGCTGTGGAACGTTTCAATAAAGACTTGAATGATGGTGATATTGCCGTCAATGTTATTGAGTCTGCAACTGTTGATCAACCAGATGCCTATCATCTTGTATTTGAAGTAGGAAATGATGGTAGTAAATTGTTCCAAAAATTCCATTATCTGCGCGATGGTGTGACGGAACCAGGAATTGGGTTAATTAGTAATCCTTTACCTCCATTTCCGCAAACTGGCCAGCATACTTTCTATGTTTATCAAACAGATGCAGAAACTAACAGCAAAAAATGGATACGAATTGGCGCACTCAGCAAACCAGATGTGACAACAGATTACCCTTGCCAATATCGGGTAACTCTCGATGATCAAGGCATTCTGCGGATGCACGCTGGTGAAGTACCTTACTGGACATCAAACAGTCAGGAATGCTTAAAGGAAGAAGGATGCGTTTATCTTGCTGAATTAGAATTGCAGCCGAATGAGGTTGATAAAGAACGCGATCCATTTTGCGGTATACATTAACTCTTGTATTAAACCTTTGCGTTCCTCTGCGTTGAAAAAAATTAAGATTTTTAAACGCATAGGCGCTTCTATACGAGACGCTACGCGTAGCTTGCTTCCACGAAGTGGTACGCCTTCCCGTAGGGTAGGGGCGCAGAGGTTTGCCAAATTTAATTCGCTACGAATCATATACAGGTAATATTTGGAGGTGAGATTCATGCAGCACTTGCGTCAATTATTAGAGATAGAAAACTCAGAGTTAGCCCAATTACTGCGGTTTAGTTTGTATGGACTAGAGGCTACTTTAAATCAGGCTCGCACAAAATTTCCACTAGATCCAGGATCTAAAATATGCGATGAGGTGCTGCAAGAACTTCGTAACCTGTTGCAACCTGCACCCCCACAGCAAAATATTGGTTGGGAAGATGCGCCAGATGATTTAAAACTAAGTCACCTGCGGGAAGCTTTTAATTCTGACTCAGAACTTAATTATTATCTGGGTAATTCCCAACTGCAAAGCACAACGGACTCAGATTTATGGAATGAAATTCAACGCAAATTGCTGCGAGTACCAGAGGATTTAGCTGCAACTTGGCGATCGCGCACCTTGGATTTAGCTCAAGAAGTTGGTGCGATCGCAGATAATTCTAACCTCTATCAACTTCCCTTTATCCGCGATGAAATTATCTACCCCGGTCTTAGTGGTACTGTTCAAACTCAGGGATTGAGCTTGTATCGACAAGCACTGTCAAGTCCTCAAAATACACAAGATAGTGTATCCGATTTACCAGCGGCATTCTTATTTTTATATATGAATTTTATCGAAATAGACCCAGATTTACATCATGCTTTAAAGAGTGTTTTTAGCTTCGATGTCATTTCTTTACGCTCCAAACCAGAACAGCGCGATCAATATATTGATGCTTTAAGCGATCGCTTCCAACGCACCCAAAAAGCTGAGAAAAACACTGATCCCCTGTCAATTCTGCGTACCTGGATTGACATTGACGAAGCAATACATTCCTTAGTATTCGTACCGCCGGCTGAACGTTATTCTTGGTGGGGCAAGCTACAACACGAATCACGACGCATCCTGAAGAAAGTCACTGATGAGGCAATTAATGCAGGCAATGAAGTGCGAATTCGCCAATTATCGGGACTTTATGCAGATATCTGTGCTTTATCTAAGGATGACTTACAACTAGACTGTGGTGGTATTCCTGGCGAAGTCTTAACTTGTCTTCGAGTATATGCACGAATTAATCAGGAAGAATCTCCAGGTCGTGTAATATTTCGCTCATCACGCTAGTGGCTGGCGAGTTTTTTAATTCTTGAGATGATGAGGCAAGGCAGACGATTTTGCAAATCTCCGCCTTGCCTCATCATCTAATGAAGGTAAAAACGTTTAAATTTATAAAATGCCCCAGAAGTGTAAAATCCCTTGACCAGAAAACACTTCAAGTGCAACAGCAGATATAAAACCAATCATTGCAAAACGACCGTTCCAATTTTCGCTCTGAGGAGTGAAGCCCCAGCGCAAAGCATTAGGATCTTCTGAAACTGAAGGCGTAGTCTTCTTAACGTCTGCCATAAATAATACTCCGAGCTTTTATGTTGTAACAGTTATAACTGCCTGTAAAGTAATGTAACAGATTTCTAAGAGAATGCAACATAAAATCAAGTTAAAATTCAGCAGTATATATTACGGGCACGTAGTTTAATCTTAACAAGTTTGCGATGCCTACGGCGGCACAAGCTACGCAGCAACAGCCAATTACCTATGACTCACTACCGGGAAAAAATACAGGTAAGACAAAGGCTGTGAGAATTCCACCCAGTACAATCACCTCAATAATTCTGAGGTAAAAATTGTTTTGCATAAAATTATTCATTCCCGCACCCAAGTTAGTTTGTAAACTAGTCAACCAAGCACGGAAACGACTAGACCATTCAGCAGGGCTATCTTCTGGGCGAAACTTCCGCGAAAACATAGAGAGTAACAACGGCGCACCACCCACCTTGGTAGACATCAAAACATGAATCGCCACACAGCAAACCATCACAACCCAAGCACAAAGGTGGAGTGAGTACCAAATATGATCTAGCTGCCCTGCTGGAAGCCACTCTTCCTTCATCATCCTGCCAGAGTTCACAGCCAAAACAGCGGCGATAAGCATGAGAGTATTTGCCAAACGTTGCAAGCTAACCCACCAAATCGGCTTGCCAACCTGGGTTAGTTGCCGCCAAGAATCAGATTGAACAAGGCGCTTTTGTCCAGCATGAAAGCTATAGAGGGCAAAAGCAGGCAGAAGAAGTAAAAAACATAATGCAAAAGTGCCGTGAATGCCCTGAATATCCCCAATTTGAGGAAATGGGATTCTGCCAAATCTGCGATCGTAAGTGTTGTAAACTAGAAATCCGGTAATGATTGCTGCGATAACTAAAATTCCACTTAAGCCGTGAAGAATTCGCAATAACAAAGGTTGATAGGGTGCAGAACGGGGCATAGAAATGAACCTTGGTAGCTAGCTTACTTCAGAAAATTGTAACCAGTCAGCAGGAAATTAACTCTTGCTTAGTGATTTCTATGCTTTAATAGCCAATGCTGAACTAACCTATGGCAAAGACAAATATTTAGAAAAGTTTGAAGATATGGTAGAAGTTTTCCATTTTACAGGATTTATCAAAAGAGTGACCTATAAAACTTATTTGGATGATAATTTAAGTAGGATTAGTTTGGATGTATTTGATATCAATAAAGAAAGGGGTTATGGATTAATAAAGTCACCTACAACTGAAATTGCTTATTCAAAATGGATTTATCAATGGTCTCTTAAGATGATTTATGAACAAGAGCTTGATAAAATTTAGATATGCAAATTAGATATGTTTCAATTTATCATCAGCCCTACTTTGAGTAGGATATTTAAATGTCACTACATCAAAGTTCTGGTCGGTGGCGCTTAGGGCTAGCGTTATCACTATTGACGGTCTTATTGTGGGGAATTTTACCTATTGCTCTGGCGGTAACTCTGCAAGTGCTTGATGTCTATACCGTCATTTGGTTTCGCTTTTTGGTATCATTTTTACTCCTTGCTGTGTATTTAGGAATACGCGGCAAGTTACCAAAGTTAGAACAACTGCATTCTGCTTCTTGGAAATTACTAGCGATCGCTACACTCTTTTTAGGGATTAATTACTTTCTGTTCATGCAAGGTTTAGCACTAACATCACCTGCTAACGCTGAAGTTCTCATTCAATTATCTACCCTTTTATTAGGTTTCGGAGGGTTAGTGATTTTTAAAGAACGTTATCGTCTGTATCAATGGATTGGTGTCAGTGTAATGACTTGTGGTTATCTATTATTCTTTCGGGAACAACTAACAAATTTAATTACAGCGCATGGCACATACATACTAGGTAGTGTTTTGATTGTGCTAGGAGCAATGGCATGGGCTATTTATGCTTTGGCACAAAAGCAGTTATTACAGTCTTTATCTTCCTCCAGTATTATGCTGATTATTTATGGGGGTTGTGCTTTATTATTCACTCCTCTAGCTAAAATAAAATCACTTTTTATACTTGATGGGTTCCATTTAGGAATGTTGGTTTTTTGTGCTTTTAATACTTTAATCGCTTACGGTGCCTTTGCCGAATCATTAGAACATTGGGAAGCATCACGAGTCAGTGCGGTAATAGCTTTAGCTCCCATTGTGACATTAATATCAGTCGCAGTTGTATCAGTTATTGCACCTTCGTTGATACCATCAGAACACTTCAGTTTTATAGCAATATTAGGAGCGGGTTTAGTAGTCACAGGATCAGTAGCGATCGCACTGGGAAAAGCTGATTAACAGGAAGTATTTTCAGAATTTTTACTGGGTTTTTCATCTAGTGAATTCGTGACAGATTCAAAGCTACAACATAAATACTGAGGCAGAGAATTTTTTATTTGTTATGATTTGATAGTGAAGGCAAGCTACGGGAGCTAGTTTCTTATATGATGGATAGTTTACCCATCTGTATGGCTCTGTAGTATCTGATTTTTGACTTTATAGCCAAGAAAAAAATTCTTGAAGAAGAATTGATAAATCAGAATGGGCTAAACGCCCCGCTAACGCTAACAGGAGTCAGATAAAGCTTTCTACATTCGCAAGTCATACACAATTCATACTGAATTCTAACGACTGACTCCTAAATTCTGTTTTGAAAAAATTGAGGCTAAAAACTTTAAGTAAACCAAGCAGGGTGCCCGAATAACTACCAAAGCCAACACCTGATAAAACCAGACCACCGAAACAGTTGAGCGATGAATAGTTTGTTTGGTAATTGGGCCAGTACCCTGAGAAATAATTTCTTATTGCTGGTTCTTTCAACACTGCTGCCAACATTTGGAATTAGTAATTCTGTCTTGGCAGCAGAGCGGATTTATGCATCTTATTCAGCTTTAGAGCTTTCCATTTCAGTCACCACTTTAGAAAACTATGCCAAAACAGGTGTAATTAACGAAGATTTGGCAGCTTATCAGCAATATCTGCCTCTACAACAGCTTCAAGAATTGCGGCGGATTTTACTCAATCGTGTGAAAGTTAATCCAGCAATAGTTTCACAACTTCTCTACACACCGCAAGGAGAGTTTTTGCTGCATCGGTTGGCGCAAGTCATTAAAACCAGTCAGCCAGAACCAGGATTTGGTACTTTACGTTCGGCGCTAATTTTAGCCTCTGCTGAATCGGGAGGCTTGACACTTTTGAATGTGTTGCGTAAATATCCCACAAGCAGCATTCGCCTTGATGTTGCAGAGACTTTGAATATAGCTACGGAATTAGAGAAACTTGTTAACCAAACCCATCGGGCGATCGCAGCAGTTTCCCAAGAGTCTAAAATAGAAGCTGCTACCATCAAACAACCAAATTTCTCGCAATTGCCAGATTTACAAGTTCCGGGAAAGTTGAAGTCGCAAAAATATACCCTAAAGTTTTTCGACTCAACGCGCAATCGGCTTTTATTAACTGATGTTTATATTCCAAATGTCAAGAATGCTGCACCCGTAATTGTAATTTCTCATGGCTTGGGTTTAGACAGCAGCAATTTTCAATATTTAGCTACTCACCTAGCTTCTTACGGATTCGCCATCGTCGTTCCCAATCATCCTGGTAGTGATGCTAAACAATTACGTTCTCTGTTGAATGGACGCGCCAATGAAATAGCAGAACCCAGTGAATTTAAAGACCGTCCCTTGGATGTCACATATATCCTGAATCAATTGGAAAAAGGTAATCAATCTGATTCACGATTTAAAGGTCGGTTAAATCTGCAACAAGTCGGAGTATTTGGTCAATCTTTGGGAGGCTACACAGCCTTAGCCCTAGCAGGCGCTAAAATCAACTTTGAGCAGCTAAAACAAGACTGTCAACCAGCAGCACTGCAAAATACCTGGAACATGTCTTTACTGCTTCAGTGTCGCGCTTTAGAATTGAGCATCAGTAAGTCTGGCAAGGATTATAACCTACGGGATGAGAGAGTGAAAGCTGCGATCGCAGTTAATCCCATTACTAGTTCTATTTTCGGCAAAGCTGGCTTAAGTCAAATAAAAACTCCAGTGATGATTGTCAGCAGTAGTGATGATACAGTTGCACCAGCTTTATCCGAACAAATTCTACCTTTCTCCTGGTTTGCAAATTCACAAAAGTATCTCGTCATGCTTGTAGGTGGCACCCACTTTTCCACCATTGGTAATGGCAATCCCGCAAATCAACAAGTAGCATTACCTGCCGATATGATTGGCGATGCTTCTCAAGCGCGTAGTTACATGAATGTCTTAAGTTTACCTTTCTTCCAAACCTATGTTGCAGGAAGACTGCAATACACCCCCTACCTTAACGCCGCCTACACCCAAAGCATTTCTAGTAAGTCTCTTGGTTTGAGTCTCGTCAAGTCATTGAATACAACTGAATTAACACAATTGCTGGATGTAAAAGGAGCTAAACCTGCAAAAAAGTTCCCAACACCATAGTCAGCTTTGGATTTTGGATGCTGGATATTGGTGTTGCATTGCTGAATGTGATGATTTTTATTTGACTTGTACAGACTTAATTAATTATGCCTGTGCAGTTTATTTGCACCTTCATGCAAAGATAAAAGCTATTCGACCTAGAAAAACTATTTTCATCTGCTGAATCAGCAGATGAAAATATCACGCATTCGCCGTCAGGCATTCCCGCTTTTTAAACCAAAGGTAGAAAGAAAAGTTCATCGGTCTTGCTCATTAGCAATTCCCAGTTCCTTTTTGCTGTGCTTCAACTCTTTCCAAAGTCCTTTAATCTGCTTGTAAGCTTCTTCAGGGTCAAGCTTTCCTGATGTTTCTAAAATCGAGATAAAGCTAACTTTTTGAGCAAATTCTTGGAGATTGGCGTTAAATACTAGACACTCTGGCCGAATTTGACCGTAGTAACGACTGCGCGGGTAAAAATATCTGTTTTTATCTGGCTGATTGGGTTGTACCATTAGCTACGCTCCTATCTATAATTTTTATTTATAATAGTCAACTAATTCAAAAACTGGTGTGACAGTCGTTACAACAAATTTCCCTTTAGGCTTCTAATCTGATCTGTAGCGAGAGATTCGAGAAACACTCTTGTGTTTCCCATTGAAGTAGCCTTTCTACATCCCCAACCTATTGAGTAGAGACTATCGCTTGTATCAACACTAGAAGCAAGAGAGGCTGCTGAGGTTGCTTTTTCTTTCATACACAAGCTGCTATTGACAGCTTAGTAAGATTATAGTTACTTTTTATAAACTCGGAAAGCTTTCTTAAGATAGATTTAAAACCATTTTTAGTAGGTATGGCAAAACTATATTTTTTACATAAAAGCATTCGTCTAGCCGTGACAGATAATACTTGCTAGAGCTTCGAGTTATTTGTGCTGTAATTTCAGTATAGAGAGAGCAGAGCTACTATAAAGCCCCTAAAGGGCTGAGGTTACCTTACGAGTAGGGAAATAATCTTCATTTATCGCCTTTTGAAAGGTAGGCATTTTCTCTAAACAGGAATAGTCGCCAAACAACGAAAAACTTTTTTTACTGGAACATCTAAGTAGCTTTGCTACTTCTATTATCAACTGTGTAGGATTTGATGGCTTTTTCATATAAGTTTGAAACCCAGAGGCAAGAGCTTTTGTGTGAACCTTATCTTCAGCACTGCCACTAAAAGCGATCGCTGGAATTTCTCTAATTTGTGCTGACTTAAGTGCTCGGACTTTCTGTATTAACGAATACCCAGATTCACCTGGCATATCAATATCGCTAATTAGAAGATCCAGTTTACATCGCTTAATTAACTCAAATCCTTCCAAAGCTGATGATGCCGTCATCACCTCAATTCCATACTTTTTAAGAACACGGCTAATCAAGACAAGAATATCTTGATTATCATCTACGATTAGAATTGTCATTCCTTTGAAAATATCTACATTTTTTATATCTTTCAGAGGATGCAAATCTTCAAAAGCTATCTGGCTTCTATCTTCAAGAGAATGTGCATCCTCAAAATGGTCTGACACCATATATTCGCCTCCTGAGTTGGCTAATCAATTAGGGAGGAAGTCCTAGAGGTAGCTAGCTGTCAACTAGCTGCCTAGTAAGCATTTTACAATGTTATTAACTTGATTAAATCAAGTTCTCTAATCGCTACTCCTATATCGTTAGATATATAAAATTGGCTGGTTTTCTGGAGATTGGTGTTTATTTTTACACAAAGCGATATTCTTAGGATTTAAGTTAAGGATTTTTGTAGTACGCTGCCACATAAGCTACAAGAGACGAAAGTTTGCTTCTTCTATCTCACTTCCAGCCTCAACTATGTAATAAAGACAGCAGTGGATCTCAAATATCCTTATGTTGCTTTCCATAGTCAAGAGAGTGACATGAGGATATTGATGCTGAGGTTTATTTTTGTAAAAAACGTCACAAGGCAATTGATATGCGATCGCATTCGTACTTATCAACATATACTTTAAAGAAATGTGACATTTAATTGCGCTATTGTAAAAATCAGCTTTACATAAGTTGATTTATGAGCCAGCCTGAAAATACTACTACCCAAGCTACCGCTCTGACTAACCACGATCACAAACCTATTCATATACCTGGCTCTATTCAACCTCATGGCGTTCTACTGGCACTCAGTACTCAGCTAGAGATAGTGCAAGTTAGCAACAATACCCAAGCTTATTTGGGCCAAGAGCCAGAAGATTTGCTCGGTAAACCGTTGAGCTATTTGCTAGCAGATCAACAAATAGAAACTGTAAAGCAGTGCTCGGTAAAAGAAATTGGCAGAACTAATGCATTTAAAGTATCAATAAATACTTTGCATAGAGAACGATACTTTGACGCGATTGCTCATCGTACAGAAGAGGCTGTGATTCTGGAGTTAGAGCCGACAGATTCAAAATCTGAGGTGAGTTTCTTAGGCTTTCATGCTTTGGCGAGTGAAGCGATCGCAAAAATGCAAAGAACATCAAACCTGATAGAATTTTTGCATGTAGTGGCACAAGAAGTCCAAAAAATCATCGGTTTTGATCGGGTAATGGTCTATCAATTTGACCAGTCGGGAGCGGGTTCTGTTGTTTCAGAAGTCAAACGGGAAGATTTATCACCTTATTTAGGACTGCATTATCCCGCTACAGATATTCCAGCGCAGGCTAGGGAGTTATACACACGCTGCTTTCTGCGATTTCTCCCCGATTTGACAGCCGAACCTGTCAAGCTAGTTCCAACGGAAAATCCGACAACACATCAGCATCTTGATTTAAGCTACTGTCTGCTACGAAGTTTTGATTGGTGTTGTGCTGAATATCATCAAAATATGGGAGTAAAGGCTCTTTTGGTGATTTCGCTCATTCAAGAGCAGAAGCTTTGGGGATTGATATCTTGCCATCATTTAACACCAAAGTATATTTCTTACGAAGTCCGAAAGATGTGTGAATTTTTGGGACAGATTGTGTCTTCTGAATTAGCCCATAAAATTAGTTATTCGGAATGGGACTATAAGGTAAAGCTCAAATCGCTACAGTCTGATTTCCTTGAGTCCATTTCCCAAGCAGATAATTTTATCGATGCTTTAATTAAACCTGAAATCCGCTTGCTGGATCTTGTCAGTGCTTCAGGAGCAGCAGTTTGTCTGGATAATGAAATTACCCTCGTGGGAACAACACCGAATATTCATGAAGTTCGGGCATTAATTGAATGGGCGGATACCCAAGTTAGTGACAACCTGTTTTTCACCGATTCTCTGCCGAAGCTTTACCCAGAGGCGCTCATCTTTAAAGATTCTGCCAGTGGCTTGCTGCTACTGCGGATTTCTAAAGTCCGGCGTTATTATATTCTTTGGTTCCGCCCTGAAGTTATCCAAACGGTAAACTGGGCAGGTAATCCTAACGAATCCATTCAAGCTCAGACAGATGGTAGCTTTACCCTATCTCCACGAAAATCCTTTGAGCAATGGCAAGAAACGGTAAGATTAACTTCTCTACCTTGGGAAACTTGTGAACTTGAGAGTGCGATCGCTCTGAATAATGCGATCGTTGGTATTGTACTATCTAAGGCAGATGAATTAGCTAAAATCAACCTGGAGTTAGAGCGCAGCAACCAAGAGCTAGCATCCTTTGCCTACGCCGCTTCCCATGACCTCAAAGAGCCTTTGCGAGGAATTTATAACTTCTCGACGGTGCTGCTAGAAGACTATGCCCAAGTATTAGATGATGAGGGAATTGAGTGCTTGCAAACAGTAGTTTCCTTGTCTGTACGCATGGAAACTCTCATTAATGCTCTGCTGCGACTTTCACAGTTAGGACAAGCACAACTGCGAGAGCAAGAAACTGACCTCAACAAATTGGTTACCCAAGTGATTGAAGTCTTTCGTGCTAGTCGCCAAGACTCTGGGCTTGTGAATATTCGTATTCCTCGGCCTTTACCAACAGTTCAGTGTGACCGAGTTCTCGTTAATGAAGTCTTCAGCAATCTGCTAGGCAATGCGTTCAAATACAACGATAAGGCAGAGCAATGGGTTGAGATTGGCTACTTAGATGAGGGACTGGGGACTAGGGACTGGGGACTAGGGAAGATTTTTCTTAATCCAATCCCCAATCCCCAATCCCCAGTCACTTTTTATATCCGAGATAACGGTATTGGAATTCCCCAGCATCACCTAGAAACCATCTTTCGACTATTTAAGCGACTCCACTCCCAGGAAAAGTACGGTGGAGGAGCAGGTGCAGGACTAGCTATTGTTAAGAAGATTGTTGAGCTTCATAACGGTCAAATTTGGGTTGAATCTACCGTCGGTGTTGGCTCAATTTTTTATTTTACGCTGGAATAGTTTAATATAATAACCAAATATGTATTTTTGTTAAGTTCTTTTAAGACCACGAATGACAAAAAAACTTCATGAACCTCTGCTCGTTGTTGAGGACAGCAATGAAGATTTTCGGATGCTACAACGTCTGATGCGGCGCATGTCCGTCCAGAACCCCATACATCGTTGTACTAATGGGGATGAGGTTTTAGACTTCCTCTATCAACAAGGAAGCGAAGCCTTACGCAACTCTCAAGTAGCACTAAGACCCTCTGTTATCTTGCTCGATCTGAATTTGCCAGGTATTGATGGCCGTGACATTTTAGATCGGCTCAAGCAAGACAAGAGTTTCAAGGAAATCCCCATCGTTGTTTTTACCACATCATCTAACCCCAAGGATATTGAATTGTGCTACCGAAAGGGCGCAAATGGATATCTGGTAAAGCCGATGGATGCTCAGGAACTAAAAAAGACGATTCAAGCATTTGTAGACTATTGGCTTGAGGCCAATATGCCGCCAGTCTTGGATTAATTTGTTTATTCTCTGTTGATGAGACAGTAGGGAAAAAAGGATAACAAAAGAGACGGCTCAGAGGGCACAGAGACATTTTCCTCTTTGAGTCACTGTGTCTGCTTGTCTCTTTTAGATGAGTTTTCCCCATTTTCTTGTTTATATTCCTTTAGAATTGCTAAAGAATTTAGATTTTATTTACACTTATTTTATATTATTTTTAGAATTATGCAAATAAAAACATAATCTTGACAAAAGGGACTGACATCGCTCCCTAATCCTCATACTTATATATGTTGGACACATGGACGCTACTCATCATTGATGATTGTGCAGCAGATCGAAAAATCTATCGTCGATATCTGTTGAAAGATCCGCACCAGTCCTACCAGATTTTGGAGGCAGACTGTGCAGAAGAAGCACTTGCTTTGTGCCAAAAAATGCGCTTTGATGTCATTCTGCTGGATTTTTGCCTACCTGATATGAGTGGGTTAGAACTCTTCGATCAGATGCAACAGGAGATATTTAAGAATTCTGTCCCTGTGATTATGCTGACAGGGCGTGGCGATGAAGAGATAGCTGTGCAAGCAATGAAACGGGGTGCTTTGGATTATTTGGTTAAGCAACACCTGACACAGGATGTGCTGCAACTAACAGTCCGCAACGCCATCAAGCAATCGTGCTTGCAAGCCCAACTCAGCAAAACTCAAGAGCGCCAACGCCTAATTGCCACGACTGCTCTCCGAATTCGCCAGTCTCTTAACCTAGAGCAAATTTTGAATACAGCTGTAGTTGAGGTACAGCAACTTCTGAAGTGCGATCGCGTGATAGTGTACCAGTTCGCCCCAGATACTGACGGTAAAATAGTTGCCTCCTCAGTTGAGTCATACCGCACTGTAGCATTGTGCGATCGCGTCGGGGTGGGGGACTGGCGACAGGGGAAAGGGAACAGGGAACAGGGGGAAGAGGGAACAAGGGGTAGAACCCATGCCCAATCGCCAATCCCTTATATCTATGAGCTTGGCTTGTGTAATTGTGTCAGCCTGAAAGAGCAATTTAATACTAAGGCAAATCTAGTAGTTCCCATTAATCTGAGCAACAATGGGAACCCAACCTCCAAGCTTTGGGGTTTGTTGATTGCTCACCATAATTCCGGGGAACGACAGTGGCAAACTGATGATGCCCAAATGCTCAATGAAGTTTCGGTGCAACTAGCGATCGCCATCCAACAAGCTGAATTGCTAGCCCAAACTCAAGCAGCACTTGCTAAAGAAAAGCAACTCAATACATTTAAATCTCAAATCATTGCAACGGTTTCCCATGAGTATCGAACGCCGCTAACTTCAATTCTTGCTGCTGCATCAACTTTGGTAAAACATAGCCAGCAACTGGATGAATCTAAACAACAAAGGTTTTTAGGAATAATTGAACAGAAAGCAAGATATATGTCCAAACTCGTGGATAACATGCTTCTGGTTAACCAATTTGAACTGGAAAAACCCAAATTTAAGCCAATCCTACTCGATTTACTGCAATTTTTTTCTGAACTGATAGAACAAGAGCGAGAAACAGCAGGCGATCGCCACAAATTGATTTTTCAAATTAGTGGCAATAATCAAGGCTTTTGGGGCGATCGCGGGCTTTTGCAGCAAATTTTTATTAACTTAATATCCAATGCAATTAAGTACTCTCCAGATGGAGGTACTGTAGAATTCCACCTCATCGGTAAAGAATCACAAGTAATCTTTTCTATCAAAGATGAGGGAATTGGTATCCCAATGGCAGATCAAGAAAATTTGTTTCAATCGTTCAGTCGTGGAAGTAACGTTGACACAATACCCGGTACAGGCTTAGGGCTTGCGATCGCTAAAGCTTGCGTAGAGTTACATGGTGGCTATATCACCTTGTCTAGTGAAGTGGGACAAGGAACTAAAGTTACAGTCAGCTTACCGAAGATATGTCCAATAGGTCAACTATCCCCATCATCAACTTGACCTACTCTCGAATTTCTAGTTTGGTAATCAACCATTCTTTGATTGTTTTCCCGCAAGGCTCAGAACTTTGGCAATCATTGACGTTTTCTAGCCCATAAGACATCTGTACTTTTTTATTGACGTATTTCTCTGGTTCGCAAATATCAAATGTCGCACCGACATCATATAATTTACCCTTTTCATCGACAACAGTAACGTAGCATTTTAAGTCTCCATTCTGCATATCTTTGATAGTACCCAATATCGGCTTATCTTTAGGAACTTCATTAACTTTTTTATTTTTAATCGATGTATTTTCATTTAATGTTGAACTATTAGTGTTTTTGCTAACTTCAATATCATCTAGCTTTGCTTTATTTGCAGAGGGAGATTCAGAATTAATTGGGGTAGTTGTTGCAGTATTTGCTTGATTAACTTTATTTTGTTGAGAAGCACTCTTGCCAGAGTCACCACAACTCACAATCAACATAGAACAAAGAATTAATGTAGTAGTGAAGATTGTTTTTTTCATTTGATTTATGTTCATAAAACCCTATTGATGATTGTTTTGGTAAAAGTATTAGACCAATTGTCAACCCACCAATTATTCTGGTGGTTAAAGTAAAACAGGTAGTGTCTCTATCAAACGTTCAGAAAAATCCTTGTTTCCTTGAGTAGCGCATAGAAGCACAATTGGTCAACGTAAAGATATAAGAAAAATTTTATTAATTTTTCTATAATATTTGTTTAATTCTTACAATTTTATGTTCTGTCACTTATAAGTGACATCCTGATATTTACTGTACATGCTCGGCGTTATCTGCATTTTTTGTGTATTATTCGGTAAAGTGTTTAGAGAATGTCTTTAGATCAATTTCTGCGTATAAAATGATGCCCAATTAAACCTTGATTACCAAATATTAATGCTTTGAGCATTAAATAAGTATTTAATAGAGTTTAGAAGCTGTAAGTATTGATTTTGTGTTATTTCAAGGTTTTCTCAACTTAAACAAACCATTTGACTGGACTTCCCACGACTGCGTAGCGCGGGTGCGAAAATTGTTGCGCCTCAAGCGTGTAGGACATGCGGGAACCTTAGATCCAGCTGCTACAGGGGTTTTACCAATCGCTCTTGGTAAAGCCACAAGATTATTGCAGTATCTGCCAGGAAACAAAGCTTACAAAGCCACTATTCGATTGGGTGTGCGTACTACAACTGATGATTTACAAGGTGAAATTATCACTTCTCAACCTTGTGCTGGATTGAGTTTGGCACAGGTGAAAACTGCGTTACCACAATTTGAAGGCAAGATTGAGCAAATACCACCTAGTTACAGTGCAATTCAAGTAGATGGTAAACGCCTCTACGACTTAGCACGCCAAGGTAAAATGGTGGAAGTTCCAGTGCGAACAGTGGAAGTTTTTCAGATAGATATTTTGGACTGGAGAGAAGGAGATTTTCCCGAATTGGATGTGGCGATCGCTTGTGGTTCTGGTACATATATTAGAGCGATCGCTCGTGACTTAGGTGCAATCTTAGAAACTGGTGGCACTCTTGCCGCTTTGATTCGCACCCAAAGCAGTGGTTTCGATTTAACAGATAGTCTCACTTTGACCGATTTAGAAACTAAACTGCAAGCCGATACATTTCAACCGATTTGCCCAGATGCAGCTTTACAACATTTGTCATCTGTTACTTTACCAGCAGCATCTGCTCAAAAATGGTGTCAAGGTCAGCGAATTTCTCTAACTTTCGATGTTTCTAAAATAGTACGAGTTTATGATGAAGAGACTCGCTTTTTAGGGATTGGGCAATTACAAGACGAAGTGTTGATTCCCCAAATGGTTTATGAACCGATTTCTTAAAACTTTAAGCTCATTCCACACCTAAAAGGGGGATGGGATAATACGAAAGACTGATGACGGTTGACGGTTAAAAGTCAACGGCGGTGGGGCGGCTATCCCGGACACCCCTTGTTCGCACAGCGTCTCGTAGAGAAGAAGTGGGCTTCCCACCGCTTTAATTTGAACACATAGTTTGGCTTGCTAGATGAGCGATCGCTATACTACACCTGCTGCACGTCTCAATGTTTACATCCAAGGTCAAGGATTCCCCATTCTTGGCCTACACGGTCATCCTGGTACTGGTCGTAGTCTTTCTGTCTTTACCAATCATTTATCAAAACGTTATAAAACTTTTGCCCCTGATTTACGTGGATACGGCAAAAGTCGCTGGAATGGCAATTTTGATATGAATGACCATTTAACTGATTTAGAAGCGCTGTTAGACCGCCTTGAGATTGAAAAGTGCCTTGTATTGGGATGGTCACTTGGGGGCATTCTGGCAATGGAACTGGCATTACGTTTGCCAGAGCGCATTACAGGGCTAATTTTGGTGGCGACAGCCGCAAAACCCCGTGGCAGTCATCCTCCTATCACTTGGCAGGATAATTTATATACTGGCGTTGCTGCTCTAATAAACTATATAAAACCGAGTTGGCAATGGAATATTGAAACTTTTGGCAAGCGATCGCTTTTCCGCTACCTAATCCAACAACATACATCAACTACTTATAACTACATTGCCACTGAAGCAGTACCAGCTTATTTGCAGACCTCTCCTGCTGCTACTCGCGCCCTTTATAGTGCAATTCAATCGGGATACAACCGACTTCTAGATTTGCCACAAATACAATGTCCTAGTTTAGTACTTGCTGGTGACCAAGACCGCCACATTACATCTGATTCCAGCTTACAAACTGCTCAACACCTCAACAATTCTAAGTGGCAGTGCTATGCCAACACCGCCCATCTTTTTCCGTGGGAAGTCCCCCAGCAGGTTCTAAATGACATTGACCATTGGCTGGAAGAACATCCGCAGGTAATTGGTAGTCAATAGTCCAATATTTAAAAAATTTTGACTATTGACGAACAAGAAATGGAGAGTGAAGATGTGGTGACGCGGTGAGTGAAAAAGACGCAATAACGCGGTAAAAGAATTCTCTGTATCTCCGTGTCTTTGCGTCCCCGCATCAGAGCGTCCTGTTCATTCTCTGGCCTAACTTAACTTAAATTTGACCGCCAAAGGCAGGCTGTACTTTGCGGTCAAATCTTTCCCCCAAGTCTTCGGCGATTGTTAAGGTATTAGGTTTACAGCGCTTGACATTCACAGAAATTCCCTGCGCTCCTTCGATCTCCAAATCTTCTATATATCCAATGCTTGACAATCTTGCATCAGAAGAACTTAGAAATGGCCCGAAATAGTACGTGCAACGGGGATTTTGCGTCACAATCTCTACCCACCAAGCCAAGCCGATGGAGTCGAATGTGTTAATTAACACTTCCTTAAGGTTATGCCAAATGGTTTTCATGGTTTTCGCCAATTTATAAACGTCTACAGGGTGTTAAACGATATGTTGCTTTATTATCTTTTACATTTCTTTATACTCTGTTACTGTTATTTTTTCAAAGAGATTTTTTGTAATTTATCTAGGTGAAGGGTATTTAGCGATCGCTGGCGATAAATTTCATAAAGTGTCATACCCGCTGCTACAGAAGCATTGAGGCTGGGAGTCTTACCTTGTAGAGGAATCGATACTAAGAAATCACAGGAGCGTTGAGTTAACATACTCAGACCTTCACCTTCTGAGCCGATTACCAAAACGATTGGCCCAGTGAAATTTACTGTATGCACAGGTTCGCTTCCACTTGCAGCAGTGCCGTAAATCCAAAAGCCAGCTTCTTTTAATTCTTCTAAGGCGCGGCTGAGGTTGACAACTCTAGCTACAGCAAAATTTTCTAAAGCGCCTGCTGCCACTTTCATCACAGTGGAAGTGATCCCAGATGCCCTTCTTTGAGGAATCACCAATCCTTGAGCGCCTATTGCTTCGGCGGTGCGAATAATTGCTCCCAAATTGTGGGGATCAGTAATTCCGTCAGCCACTACAATTACCGGATCAGTTACAGCTTTTGCTTGCTCAATTAGATCGGGCAATTCGATATAGGCGTAGGGAGCAATTTGTGCAGCCACACCTTGATGATTGGCCCCGTTGGTGAGATAGTCTAAACGCTTGGGTTCAACCTCATCAATAACTGTGCCATTTTCCTTCGCTTGCAGCAGAAAATGGTGAAAGCTGGGATCGTAGCGCAGACGGGTAGTAATCCAAAGACGGTTGAGATTGCGCTGATTTTGCAACGCACTCAATACTGGATGACGACCGTAGATGAGATCGTTATCTTCTTCTATCGGTTGTGTAGATACAGATGGCTGGGAGAAGTTGCTATTTCGTTGGCGGGAGTTGCCAGAAATGGGGTTGCTATCTATTTTCCTGGGATTGCGAGTAGGGTTGCTATCTATTTTCCTAGGATTGCGAGTGGGATTAGCAACAGAGACGGGATTGCTATCTATTTTTCTAGGATTGCGAGTGGGATTAGTAATAATACGCTTACCCTGAATTTTTACGGGTTGCCCACGATTGGGTTCGTTAGAAGTTTTGACTTTTCTTGGTTTATTCTGCATTTGAGTTATAGATATAGCGAATGGTTGATAATCCCGATTACCTCAATTTCTTGAACCTAATCTACTGCTGTGGCTACTGTGAAATTGAGTTCTCACTCTTTTTCTACATGCAGCATTTGCAACAGTTCGTTTAGACGCTGGTAATCGGTGAGATATAAGTAGCCAATTAAGGTTTCTAGACTAGTTGCCTGTTGATAAATTTCGGGATTAAGTCGCTTAGGGCGTCCTGTAGCGGCGTTTCTACCCCGTCGGACAATTTCTAATTCGGTGTCCTTTAGAAAAGGAATCAGCGATCGCAAATGTAGCGCTTGTGTTTCCGCTCTTACCTGCTCCACTACCAGACGATGGTAAATTCCTGACCGCTGCAATGGCAGCAGATAGAACATCCTAACATACAACTCATAAATTGCATCCCCCAAATATGCTAAAGCAGTAGGAGAAATTTTTTCCACTTGTGAGAGGGAAATCTGTTGGAATGGCGCTGCGGTTGCCAAGAGTGCTTGAGTCCAAGATAAACTCTGTTTGGGAGTTACATCTTGTCCATCTAATAGCTCTTCCTCCTGTGACTTCACAAATAAATCATTCCTTGACGGGCTACATTTGGCAGGCATTCTTTGCAAAGACTGATTTTTCTGAAGTAAGCCATAATACTATACTTAGCATAATCAATACTATCAGAAACACTTACTAATTCTATCTTTTTGATTGAAACTTGGCATTTTAGATCACCCTGATGTCAACGCCCATAAACCAAATTTCGCCTACTTGTGGTCTGTAGCTAAGATAGGGTAAAATTCTGACATCAAACTCACCCTGTTACTTGATCGCATTTTCATGCTTACTTAGCAAGCGACAATTTTTAACTATACAGTATCAAGACAGTATCAAGTCAAGTTTACATATAGACAAATCTGCTAGCTTTGTATTTCGTACAACTTTTTCAGACTTGATTGTTTATCCGATAATAACCCAACAATTACATACCCAATAACTGGGTGTCTATATCTTTAGTTATTGCTTAACTTTAAACATAATAGCTCAACTGGCTTTGTGCCTCTCCCACAAGGAGAGAGGTTTTCTGCCAGAAGTTTTAAAAATTAAGCTATCCGATGTTGAATCTGGATAGCCAAATTGATCTCTCAGGTCGAGCAATCAAGACTACTTGACGTTTTCTAGAGCTTCTTCAACTGATTTTTGCAGGGAGAGAAACTTCTCTAGGCGAACAAGCTTGACCGTTTGAGTTACGCGGGCATTCGTGACAATTTGCAAAGTGCCCTCAGCAGTTTGAGCCTGCTTGGCTAGCTGTACCAGAGCACCCAAGCCAGAGCTATCAACAAAGTCGATTTGTGAGAGATCCAAAATAATGTGCTTAGGGCCCTCGTCAATCTTGCTGCCAAGCACCTTGCGAAATGTCGGTTCAGAAAAGGCATCTAACAAACCTGTGAGGCGGAATAGCTGACAGTTATCCCGGACTTCACGAGTGCCCCTCAGGCTAACGGTTAGATTCAGTGGCTCAGCAATAATTCCCTCCTCATGAGTTAAAGTGAACGCTCAAGTATAGATGGTTTTTGAGCAAGTTGTCTACAATCTGCTGGGATAGGGTATTGGGGATTGGGCATTGGAAAAACCCCTTCCTGTTTCCATATTCCCTATTCCTTGTTTCCTATTTTTAACTCACCTCAGCTACCACGGCTTGACGTGCTGTTCGCATGGCTTGAACAAATTGCTCAAACAAGTAATCAGCATCGTGAGGGCCAGGACTGGCTTCTGGGTGATACTGTACGGAGAACACAGGTAGAGATTTGTGACGTACCCCAGCAACGGTGCGATCGTTTAGGTTCAGGTGGCTGATTTCCACAACTGCCGTAGGTAAAGAATCTGGGTCAATAGCAAAACTATGGTTTTGGCTGGTAATTTCTACCCGTTGTTGTAAGCCGGCAGGCTGATTTAAACCACGGTGACCAAATTTGAGTTTATAGGTTTCTGCCCCTAGTGCATGACCTAAAATTTGATGCCCCATACAAATACCAAAGATGGGTTTTTCACTTAACAGAAG
This sequence comes from Nostoc sp. UIC 10607, assembly GCF_047228265.1. Classification (NCBI taxonomy): domain Bacteria; kingdom Bacillati; phylum Cyanobacteriota; class Cyanophyceae; order Nostocales; family Nostocaceae; genus Nostoc; species Nostoc sp. UIC 10607. Next base: position 38,127 of record NZ_JBIQNW010000005.1, read on the forward strand.
CGCTTTGGCAGTTGCAATCCCTTCGGTGACAGCAGCCGGGTCGCCAGGCCCATTAGAAAGAAACACACCATCTGGATTGTAGTTGAGGATTTCCTCTGGTGGCGTATCAGCAGGTACAACAATCACCCGACAACCATAACTTGTTAAGCGACGCAAAATATTTCGTTTTACGCCAAAGTCAAGGGCAACAACGGTAAAGGGTTCTCCAAGATTTTCCGCAGCTTCAGAGTTGAATTCCCAAGCTGGAATTGTGGGATCTGTCCATTCATAAGCCTTTGCGGTGGTGACTTCCCGAACCAGATTCAATCCCGCCATGTTGGGAGCCGCCTGTACCTGCTCTAGCAATTCTGCCTCATCGAGAATGGCTGTGGAAATGCCACCGTTCATGGCTCCAAACATCCGAATTTTGCGGGTAAGGGCACGGGTATCGATGCCGTAAATTCCTGGTACTTGGTTTTGTTTAAGGTAGTCTGGTAAGGATTGTGTCGATCGCCAATTACTCGGTCGGTGACAAATATTCCGAGCGATCGCACCTCTAACCTGGGGCCCATCTGATTCCTCATCTTCAAGATTGACACCAGTATTGCCTAATTCAGGATAGGTAAAAATGACAATTTGACCGCAGTAACTTGGGTCTGTTAATACTTCTTGGTAGCCGGTCATGCCAGTATTGAACACCACTTCTCCGATCGCGGTTCCCGTAGCACCGAAAGACCAACCGCGATAAGTGGTTCCATCTGCCAGGACAAGTAAAGCAGGTATTGCGTCAGACAGGGACATAGGCGATAGATTATGGATTGGGCATGGGGCATTGGGCATGGAGTATTGGGCATGGGGCATTAATCAATTCTCCCCCCTGCTTTTTATCCTTCATTCCCCAATACTGCGATTGTTAATTATCCCATGAGTTGAGCAATTGGGAGTTTTTAGGATAGTTAATTAAAATTAAAAGGGAATTAAAGTAGCGGGAGTGGATTTGGCAAAGCTTGGGCAGTTAAAATTAATTATGCTTCAGTCTTTTTTATCCCGTGCAACCCTAATTTTTGTATCAAGCGCTCTAGCGGTTTTGTGTGTTGCCTGTAGTGAAGACAAACGGAACACTGCGACTGGTGGCAATGAGCAACCCGTGCCAATTGGGGATCTGGCATCAGTACAGCCTGCCGTCAAACCAGCAACACCAGCAGTTACCCCAGAGGCACAACCGCTAGAGCCGTCTGAAAGTGAACCAAGCCTTTTTGAGATGGGGCTAGATAGAGCTGTTGGCGCTTGGACTATCAGCCAATCTGCTCAATCCCCAAGTGATTGGACTTTGGTGGCGAATCAGTACCAGGATGCGATCGCGCTGATGCAAAGAGTCCGGCGACAAAGCTCAGAATTTGCGATCGCTCAAACCAAAATCACCGAATATCGCCGCCAAATTAAATACGCCCAACAGCAAGCTAATCCTCGCCCTGTGCGCGTTGCCGAACCGAAGAGGATAGTAGTGGTCGTTCCCCAAACAGAAATCAGACCAAAGTCTACCTTGCCTCCACAAGACATCAAACCGTTACCAACAGAGCAAGGTTTGCCCTCATCAGCAGTGGTGATTCCAGATGATCAGGAAGTGTTTACAGCCCCGATTAAGAGGCGACTTGGTGGAACGCCAATTGTCGAAGTTACCTTTAATGGCCAGCGACAATTTGAGATGATTGTGGATACGGGAGCCAGTGGCACTGTAATCACCCAAGAGATGGCAAATACCTTAGGAATAGTGCCAGTGGGAAAAGCTAAGGCAAATACCGCTAGTTCAAGAGCTGTAGAATTTCCTGTGGGTTATGTTAATTCGATGGCACTTGGTGGGGTAATAGTGAATAAAGTACCAGTAGCGATCGCAGGTGCGGAACTAGAAACTGGACTTCTAGGACATGACTTTTTTGGCAACTACGATGTCACCATCAAACGTAATGTAGTAGAGTTTCGCCCGCAATTGCGATCGCAAATCAATTCCCCAGAAACTCAACTAACTGCTCCAACTTCGTCCAAGCTGCCCCACTTTGTAGGATATCCTTAGCGATTTTAATCCCTTGAGCGTGATCGAGGAATGCGATCGCCCCCGCTACTTGTAGCGCCAACGACGCATTCAACGCTACTGCGTCCTGTTGTGCCTGAGTTCCCTTACCTTGGAGTACCGCTTTCAGAATCACCGCATTCTCTTGAACATCCCCACCCCGAAGCATACCGATGGGAGCAGGCGTTAAATCCAAATCCAGGGGATTAATGCTAGTTAACTGCACTTCTTTGTCTGATAACACCGCCAAATCAGTTAAATCTCCTAACCCAGCTTCATCAAGTTTTTCTCGTCCGTGTAGCACAATCGCCTTTTCTTTGCCCAAATTCTGTAAAGCTTGGGCAACAGTTGCCAAAAGTTGGGGAGTAAATAAGCCCACTACCTGCCCAGTTGGACGCAAGGGGTTTACTAACGGCCCAAGCAAATTAAACACCGTTCGCACCCTGAGAGTCCGTCGCAATTGGGCAACAGCCTTGAGTGCTGGATGCCAACCAGGGGCAAACAAGAAAGTGATCCCAACTTCTTGTAGTGCTGCTTGCACCTTTTCACTAGAGGCACTCAAGTTTACACCCAAGGCTTCCAATACATCTGCACTTCCCGTGAGACTTGAGGCTGAACGATTGCCGTGTTTGGCGACGGGTATACCGTAGGCTGCGGCAACAAAAGCAACAGCTGTAGAAATATTAAAGGTTGATGACCCATCTCCACCAGTGCCACAGGTATCTATTAGGGGGATTGGGGATTGGGTAGATTCTTGCCCAGTCCCTAGTTTTGATTGGGATTGTAATACTTCAGCCATGCCGGTCAACTCGTCGGCAGAAATGCCTTTAAAGTTCAGCGCTGTTAAAATAGCCCCTGATAACTCTGGGGGAACCGCTTCACTGAGCCAACCTTGCATCAATTCAGCAGCTTGAGTACGAGACAAGGATTGGCCATCTATTAATTGTTGCAGCAGGATATACCAGCTAGCAGAGGATTCTTGAGCAGGGATTGGGGAAGTTGTCATAGCTAAGGTTTGTATGTTGTAGCTATATTGAGAGCTATGGGGTTATCCTACCGGAAAATTGGAAGCTATCAAAGTTAGGTTTAAATCTCAAGGCTTAATTGCAAAGCTGGATTAACAAGGTTCTGATTTTGTGCTTTTTTATTCAAATAAAGTTTAACTTCGTAATTAGTAATGAATAACTCTTGTCCTTTAGCTGCACCACTCTGTTTATAGTTATTCATGCCATACTGCAATTCCCATGCTGAGATATTAGCCCACTGAAAATTTTCTCTAATTTGCGGTGAGTCATCGTAGGTAATTAGCCAGCGATGATGACATTGTTGCAAAAGTTCAGCAAATCTATGATGCTCAAAAGAGGTGTGCAAGTCACCATCTTTACCATATAGCTTTGATTTTGTAGCACTAAAATATGGTGGATCTAAAAATAAAAATACATCTTCTCCTTTTGATTTTAATAGGTGGCTGTAATCCAAATTAGTAATTTGCACATTTTTGTCTAAAATATATTCTAACTTTTCTAGTCGTTCTATTGAAGAATCAGTAAAGCGTTTATGGAAAGCTTGTTGAGAAAAACCACCGGATTCTACAGTTCCTGAAAAAGTAATTCTATTGAGTACAAAAAAGCGAACTGCTCTTTCTAAATCAGATAAATTATTGACATCTACACTAGTTAGCTCTGTGAAAAGTAATTTACCATCTGTATGTTTGACTTTAATATGTCGAATTTCTTTAACTAACTGACCTATATCAGATTGAGCAAATTTCCAGAATAAGAAGAGTTCGCGGTTTAAATCATTAATCCAAATCTTGATATGAGGAAAACTTTGCTTTAAATAAATAAAAACAGAACCACCACCCACAAAAGGTTCTCGAACTTCTGAAAAGCTCTCTGGTAAGTATTCGACTATCTGATTAATTGCTTTTGACTTACCACCAGGATATCGTAGAGGACTTTTGATCATAACAGAAAATTATAACTTTAAAAATTACTGGATATTTCTAGTTTAAGTTTCTGATTATTTTAAGCTTCTAAAGCTAATTTTTTGATAATTCCTTTTTAATTCGCATTAAAATTTTTAATATTAAATTTTAAAAAATATTCTAAGAGACCATTTATAAAGTAAATATTTAGACAGCTAGCCGACGGAGCATGATTCGAGTCATAACAGCATATATAGCAGGCTCACTTATTTTAGGAAGACGCTCATAATCCTTGCTAAGACGACGATACTGATTAAACCATCCGAAGGTGCGCTCCACTACCCAACGTTTAGGTAAAACCTCAAACCCAGACTCCATACGATGCATCACTTTGACAGAGATTTGAATCAAATTTATTGGTAGCCCTATGGCATTTTTGTTCACATAAAATTCGTAATTTGCGTAATTACTTTACATGAATATTACATTTCAAACTTCCTTGTAAACGTATAATTTGTTTCGGTGTTATTTTATTACAAAAATCTATGGGGATTATACCCATAATAAGCTTAGTAATCTTTATTACTAGCTTATCAATTTACTTGCTCCTGACCTCAAAAGGTCGATTTTTGCTCAAATCTTTGGCGACAAAAATAAAGCGCCAAGAGTGGAGATTCAGATATGGCAAGCTTAACTATTTGAGATCAAGAATTTCAAGGGCTATAACAATTGCTGCGATTATTATGACAGTAGTAATAGCTGGAAATACTGTATCAGCCCAGGTTACGCCGCCGCCTCTAACTTCGCTCAAGAGCATATCAGTTCCTGAGCCTGACAATCTTGGAGACTTCGTAAAAGACAAAGTAGCTGCCATCAAGTTAGGAAAAACTCTTTTTTGGGATATGCAGATTGGGAGCGACGGAGTGAGCGCCTGTGCTAGTTGTCACTTCCATGCTGGAGCCGACAATAGATCCAAAAATCAGATTGCTCCTGGACTTTTGCGGATTAACTCTGATGGTACAGAGAACCCAGATACAGTTTTTGATGTAGGCGGCGCACCAAACTACCAACTCAAACCAGAAGATTTTCCCTTCCACAAGCTGTCGAACCCAAATGATCCGACGACCATTATATCTGACCGTAACGATGTCAGTTCATCTCAGGGGGTCTTCAACACTAAGTTTATTGATGTCAAACCTGGTAGTGCGGAAGACCAAGTAAAAAACGAGCCAGATCCGGTATTTAACGTGGGAGGCATTAATGTACGCCGCGTCGAGCCGCGTAATACCCCAACCGTGATTAATACAGCATTCAACTTCCGTAACTTCTGGGATGGAAGGGCGCAGGATATCTTTAATGGAGTGAATCCTTTCGGTTTAAGAGACCCTAACGCTGCTGTCGTCAAAGCAGAAAATCCAAATCAACTAGAATTTGTGAAAATCAGCCTGAAGAACTCGTCTTTGGCTTCTCAGGCGGTCGGCCCGCCACTCAGTTCCTTTGAGTCCTCTGCTGATGGTCGCACCTTTGAAGAAATTGGTGATAAGTTCGGGCGAATTGACAAAAAATCTCTTAGCGCTGCTAAGGGTAAAAAGCTCCCCCGCAAACTTGCGAAAAAGTTATTACCTCTTAGACCGCTAGGTAAACAGGTTGTGCATCCACAAGACAGTGTTTTAGGTGCAGATAGTAGATCGCCCCAACCCGGACTCAAAGATAGAACCTATGAGCAGATGATTAAAGATGCCTTCAAGTCGGAGTGGTGGAAGTCGAATCGACTCATCCAAGTTGATGCTGAAGGTAGACGGACTTTTGTCAAAAAGCCCGATCGCTCTTTGCAGACTAATGAGTACACATTGATGGAGTACAACTTCTCACTATTCTTTGGGCTTGCAGTTCAGTTGTACGAATCTACACTCATTTCCGATAATACACCCTACGATCGCTTCTTGGAAGGAAACACCACCGCCCTGACCGAGCAGCAGCAACGAGGGAAACAACTATTCGAGGGTAAGGCTCGGTGTATCGGTTGTCACAGTGGATTAGAACTCACCAACGCCTCGGTTACCAGTATACAGAAGCAACGACTGGCAACCATAAACATCCCCAATCAAAGAATTGTCTTTGACAATGGCTTCTTCAATATCGGTGTTAGACCTACCTTAGAAGATACTGGTGTTGGTGGTCAAGACCCATTCGGCAACCCGCTTTCAGAGTCGCGAGTCGCTGCTTTGGGTAAATTCCCACAACTTCTCGATTCAAACCCGAATATTACAGTTAGTTCAAATGACAGAATAGTTGCCGATGGAAGCTTTAAGACTCCCGGATTACGCAACGTAGAACTCACCGCCCCTTATTTTCACAATGGTGGCTATTTGACTCTGTTGCAAGTGGTGGACTTCTATAATCGTGGTGGAGATTTCCGCCAACAAAGCGCCCTCGCCCCGTTGGGATTAACCGAAACTGAAAAAGATGACTTGGTAGCCTTTATGAAAGGACTTACCGATGAGCGAGTTCTTTATGACAAAGCGCCCTTTGATCATCCGCAACTTTTCATTCCCAATGGACATCCAGGTAATTCTACATCCGTTACCAATGATAGTACTGGCAAGGCCACAGATAGCCTACTGGAAATTCCTGCTGTTGGTAAGAATGGTGGTAGTGGTACCCCAAATTTCTTAAGTTAAGTAGCAAGGTAACTCAGGCGTGGGGCAAGGGAGATGAAGAAAAACTTTTAACTCCCCATTCCCCACTCCTCATTGCTAACGAGTGCGTAGGCGTAGCCCGCTGGAGGCATCGCTGGAGTTGGGTTCTATATTGCTAACTGTGGCTTGGTTTAGGTAATTGTAGACTCTGCGAGAAACTTCACGGACAAAATCTCCAGCTCTGCGATCGTGGTTTGGTCTTTGTACCAAAACACCTGCTAAATAGCTTTTCCCGTTGGGCATTTTAATAATACCCGCATCACCAATGATAAATCTCAATGTACCGGTTTTGTGGGCGATCGTAGCTCCTTTACCAATACCAGCTGGTAGCAAGCTATTAGTTTTGACACGGCGCATAATGCCTAAAACTTGATTGCGGCTATTTGAGGAAAGCAAACGATTGTTAGAAACTAACGCCGCCAATCTGACCAAATCTTTGGAACTGGTTGTATTTTTGCCAGGAATGTCTGGAAGTAAATTCTGAATTGCTGTATTTTGCAATCCCCAATTACGAAAACGTTGGTTAACTTTTCCTGCACCACCCAAACGATCAAGAACCATATTTGTTGCGGTATTATCGCTAATCGTCATCATCAAGGTAGCAGTTTGGAGGACGCTAAATTTAGTTCCGACGGGTTTGTATTTCATAGTTCCGGCTTCACCAACCCTTAAATCGCGCCGCATCACTAATTTATCTGTTAGTTTAATTCTACCAGCGTCTATTTCTTGAAAAAGAGCTACTAACAAGGGAAATTTGATTGTACTGGCAGCAGCAAATCTTTTTTCACCATTAATATCTATATAGTTACCTGTATCTAAATCTAAGAAAAATATTCCTGGATTCAATGTTTTATAAGTTGCTAACAATGCGCGAATTTGAGAACTGATGCCCTTCATTTCTTGGCCAAGATTTACAACTCCCGCAAATGTTGAAGCATCTGTAGAATTTATGGCAACATCTTCTCTATTTTCCCCAGGAATGTTATTGCTTTGGCGGTCAAATGAGTTGAATTTTACAATCCAATGGGAACGAGAATCTCCCTTGATAGATAGATTGCGGGAAGCAATATGATAACCTGGAGCTAATTCTACGACAAAACGAGTTGTTTTACTGTCTGGTTTTCCGATACGAATTTCTTTAATCGCATTACCAAAACTTTTTTTGACACTATCTGAATTAAAACTAGTTCCAGGTAAGTCAATTATTAATCGATTAGGATTATCTAATAAAAAGGCTTTTGGTTGGATTCCAGAAGTTGTAGTTAGGTGTAATTGGTTTTGCTTAGAGTCAAAGTACCAAGACTGTAATCGTGAGGCTTTAGCTTGTCCTGCAACTAGAAGCAAACTGCTTAAACCGATCGCAAGTAAATGTGATTTCATGTTGTGATTGTAGGTATGCAACTATGTAGGTAGCAACTAATCAACTTGATCTTAGATTGTTTTCTGATAATCATACTGAAATTCCGGACAGAAAACACAAATTCCATTAAGTTATTTTTTTGATGATAAGTAAGTAGAGATCATCCAAATTTGTAGCTTGTAGTTGGCGCTATTTTCGCTCAAACGCAAACTACAAACTTTAATTGATTCATCTCTACTTACTTATCTAGGATTAGATAATCATGATTTATCAAAAAAACGCTGACAGCCTTGTTTATGATATGAATTGACAACAGAAATTGCTAATCTAGCGGAACGACGATCTAATGATTAATTATGTTTCCAACTTATATTTTGCTGATTGGGGAGCGTCGGGGATGTGAGTTGAGTAAAAACTGGAGGCACAACAGTTTAATCCCTTCCCCATTACCCCTTATCCCCAGAGGAGGCTCAACCTTCCCCACTCCCCTTAAAAGAAATCAGCCATCCAAGGAGAGCTACCTGCAAATATTTGCGTAGCTGCTATGATAGCCGTTTCTGTGCCATCAAGTTTTCCCGCTATTTGCAAATGGTAGGGGGTAAACAAACTTGTATACAATGGTGCTAATTCCCGGATATTTAGCTGTAATTCGCCCTTTCCACCTCTTGTGACTTCACCACGTCCGTTGGCAACAGAAAGAATGAATTTATCATTATTTCCAGTTAGCAAATTATCTTGAATTTCTAGGTGCAATTCAGTTTCGATTCCCAATGGATAACCCCGCGCCTCCAGCGCCTTGACTACATCTATCACCCGTAGCATCCAACGACTCTCACGCCATATCTTGGCAGTTTGCTCTGGTAGTAGCAATGTCAGGGAATCAATCGCAGAACTCTTCCATCGCACCTTGTGAATTTGAGAGCGATGATTTGCTAGAAAAGACCAGAAAGTTTGTGTAGCAGCAACTGTGCCCAGTACCCAATCTTTCACCCAGAGGATTTCACCATCCTCTGTTCGCTCTTGAGTAAAGATGATGTAGCCTTGGGGCTGGTTTTTAGTACCAATAAAATAGGCATAGACTGTTTCTTTCTCATCTGGTTGGATTATTCGCTGCCAGATTGCTGGATGTCTGTCTAAATATCCATGCGTTTGTTTCGCCTGCTGCTGATATAGCTCATGAAAGACTTCATGATTAATGCTCACTACTGGTTCTAAAGGTAGGGGTTGCTCCCGCACCTGGATATTCCTAGTAGCAACTTCCCAAATACACCAGCTACCCCCCTGCTCATAACCTACTTTTCGGTACAAAGTTTGAACAGCCGGATAAAGAGCGGAAATCGCCACACCCCTAGCATAAAGTTCTTTGAGGGTGTGCTGCATGAGAGCGATCGCAGCTCCCGAACCACGATACTCTGGAGCAATGCCCACTGCGGCGATTCCTGTCATTGGTACACGTTGACCACCCCACCACTGGCCCATATCCAGAGTTGCCAATCCACCAGCTAATTGCTCTAATCCCCGAATAATGCGGAAATTTTTTATACCAATCAGGTTGATGTAAGCTTCCTCACCACCAAGCCCGCTGATAAAACACTGCTCAAGGATATACATCAGCTGCTGAATATCCTGCGGATGGCTGAGAGTGCTGTATTCAAATTGAGCCGTCATCTCTTTTACCATTAGTATTACAAAATCAGAATCATACTACAACGGATGTTTCTTTAGTGCTTCATCAACTCAGTACACAAGGAAAAGATTAATGCGGTTTGTATTTGCAGATATGGGATATTTAGTAGGTTTGCTTAATCCTCATGTTGATTTATATAACAAAGCTGTACAAATTTCACAAGCTTTATACACCTGAAGTTTCGACTTCTTGAACTTCAACGTTGACCTTCTGAACTCGAAACTTACTTTTAGAAGCTGGCTGACATTCAAATTTCGATTATAGAATAACTCGGTAAGCGTAAATTTATACTATTTCACTTTAAGGTTGATACAAATATGTTGGTAGGGTAGCACAGCTGTGCTACCCTACGGTAAATCTATATATATCAAGATTTTCATTAAATGGTATTACACCTAATAGTGTCAATTCTAACTAACTAAAATACTGATGAATACTGTAATCAATTTATTGCTTTTTTTGCTGCCAATTCTGAGTAGCCTTTGGATTGCCCAAACTTTCAACCCTCTATCTTCTTATCAGCCTCTCCAAACTATAGACGGGGCAGCTTTATATAAAAAACAATTAACAAATGGTAACGAAGCATATTTACAAGTTATTGATCTGGGCAAAATGCAGATAGACCAAATTACCGGAGAGGTAGATAATATGGGTCTAAATGAGGGTAAATATTATAAAGGAGAAGGTGGACATTACAGCCCTTTTTTCAAAAATAAGTTGTTTTCTGAAGTTACAAACGAATATAAAAAACTTTACGCAAACAACGTTTTCTCAATAATTAATTGTTCTTTTTTTGAGCAATACCAATCTAGTACTCAATTATCCTTTCCAATTAAACTCAATGGTGTAGTCATCAGTGGTGGCAATAGTCCTTATGGCCCAATCAAGGAACCAAAAGATAAATTTTATAGCAATATTCGCCTCAAGACCTTAGTCTGGGATAACAAGCAGGCATACATTACCGATTACAACCAGGTTAGCGGTGCGCCTCTTAACCAAAAAGCAGTGAAGAATGCAATCGTCACTTACCGATACAGCGATCATCCGGCGAAAGTATTAGCCCAAAACCAAGTGAATAAGTATCAAGTAATCGGTACTCTGAACAAAGATGGTGTTAAGGGTGACGAGCTTTTGTTGATTATGACGGTGAACCAAGCAACTCTGGATGAAGCAGCGGATTTATTACGTAAATTAGGAGTTAAAGGAGATATTATTACTGTTGATGGGGGCAGATCAACTTATTTATTCAATTCCCAAAATGGAAACATTATTGTTCCCCAACTATCTAATCTGCAAGAAAATCCTACTTTCCGACACCTACCTCATTATCTAGGATTCCGTAAGAAAAGCAAAAATCAGGTTGCACCAAAAATCTTGATCAGTCAACCAGCCAAGAAAGTACTTCCAAAGAAGGATCAGCCTTATTTAATATTGTGGCAGGATAATTTTGACGGCGATGTCTCGATTAAGTTGTACGATGGGAACAAACTTATCCAAAACATTTCTACCCGTACTGCTAGCGATGGAGTTTATGAGTGGACACCACGTATTTCCGTAACAGAAGGCTATTTTATTCGTATTTCTAGCTGGAAAGACCGGAAGATTTTCGGGCAGTTGCAATTGTAGCAGAATGGGAAAATGAAATGGATAACTAGCTAACGCAAACCTCTCAACAAGGTTGACAGTGTGGCAGTGATCGGAATTGTTATCGTTTCTCACAGTAAACAACTAGCTCTGGGTGTGCGGGAACTCGCCGCGCAAATGGTTCAGGGCAAAGTCCCTATCGCTGTTGCAGCAGGTATTGAAGATCCGGAAAATCCATTGGGTACAGATCCCATCCAGGTTTATGAAGCGATCGCTTCTGTTTTCTCTGATGATGGTGTTTTGGTGTTAATGGATTTGGGTAGTGCTTTGCTGAGTGCAGAAATGGCAATCGAGTTTTTACCAGAAGCACAGCAGCAAAAAGTGTATTTGTGTGAAGCACCTCTAGTAGAAGGCGCGATCGCTGCTGTGGTAGCTGCTGCTCTTGGTAGAGATATTCATCAAGTTATGGCGGAAGCACGCGGCGCACTCCAAGCAAAAGCAACTCAACTGGGTGTAGTTAGTCGGCCGTTGTCACTTGCCAGTCACAACACCCCAACAATAACCAATGTAGAATCACCAACGCAAGAAATCCGGCTGATTGTGAGCAATCGCTTAGGATTACACGCTCGTCCCGCAGCGCAGTTTGTCGCAACCGCAGCCAAGTTTAAATCCCAAATTTTAGTACGAAATTTAACGAGAAATACTGAGCTAGTTAGGGGTGACAGTATTAACCAAGTCACAACTTTAGGGGTGCGTCAAGGACACGAACTCGTAATTACTGCCACTGGTTCTGATGCAGATGAGGCGCTGACGGCATTACAGGCATTATTTGCAAATAACTTTGGTGAAGATAATGTTGCTTTGAATTCTCCGCCAGCATTTCACCATGAAGTTACACCAGCAACTCACGGCGAACTTTCGGGAATTGCAGCTTCTGCTGGAGTAGCGATCGCACCTGTTATTCATTATCAACCCACCCACATCTCGATTACGGAATACCACGTAGATGAACCTGATGCCGAGTGGCAACGATTACAAGCAGCAATCCACACAGCCAGACAAGAAATTCAAGCAGTATTCTCACAAGCATCTCTGCAAATTGGTGACGCTGAAGCCGCCATCTTCGATGCCCAATTACTATTTTTAGAAGATCCAGTTTTGCTAGAAGCGGCTAAAAAACGCATTTTAGAAAACCATATAAATGCTGAAGCCGCTTGGCAAGCCGTAGTTGATGAAGTAGCGGCTTCCTACCGTACACTTGAGGATTCTTACCTGCAAGAGCGAGTTGACGATGTTGTGGATGTCGGGCAAAGGGTACTGCGATTACTAGCTGGGAATGCTGCGCCTAACCTGCATCTTGAGGAACCGGCGATTTTAGTAGCGACAGATTTAACTCCCTCAGATACCGCTAGATTAGATCCGACAAAGGTGTTGGGTATTTGTACAACTTCAGGTAGTGCCACTTCTCACAGCGCAATTATCGCCCGGACATTGGGTATTCCCGCAGTTTTGGGAGTAGATGCCCAGGTGTTGCACTTGGCAGATGGTACACTTATGGCACTTGATGGTGAAAGTGGCAGAGCCTGGGTAGAACCAGAATCACATATCCTGGATTTACTAGCAGCAAAGCAGTCAGCTTGGCAAACTGCTCAACAGGAAGCACGAGCTACAGCACACCAGCCAGCAATTACTCGTGATGGTCGGCAAATTAGCGTTTTCGCCAATATTGGGAGTATAAGTGATGTTCAAGTTGCGGTGGCTAGCGGTGCAGAAGGTGTGGGGCTACTCCGCACAGAGTTTCTCTATCTAGATAGGACAAGCGCCCCCACTGAAGAAGAACAACTAGAAGTGTATCAGGCGATCGCCCAAGTTTTAGATAATCGTCCGTTGATTATTCGTACCTTAGATGTCGGTGGTGATAAGCCACTTCCTTATCTGAGACTAGGGTTTCCAGAAGCTAACCCTTTCTTAGGCTGGCGAGGAATTCGTTTCTGTTTAGATCATCTGGATTTGTTCAAAACTCAATTACGGGCAATTTTGAGAGCTAGTGTCGGACACCAAATTAAGATCATGTTGCCGATGATTGCCAGTGTAACTGAGGTACGTGCAGCTAAGGTAATTTTGGGTGAAGTGCAAGCTGAATTAAATCAAGCTGGTATTTCCTTTGATGCAGCTATGAAAGTAGGAATTATGGTAGAGGTTCCGGCAGCAGTAGCGATCGCAGATCAGTTAGCTGCTGAAGTAGACTTCTTTAGTATAGGGACTAACGATCTGAGTCAGTACGTCATGGCTAGCGATCGCACTAATCCCCGCGTGGCAAATTTGGTTGATGCACTACACCCAGCAGTATTGCGAATGGTGCAGCAAGCTATTCAAGCTGCCCATGCGGCGGGTATTTCGGTAGGATTATGTGGAGAATTGGCAGCAGATACTTTAGCAACACCAATTTTATTAGGTTTAGGACTGGATGAATTGAGCGTGAATCCTCAAGCCATAGCTGGAGTGAAGCAAGCGATCGCTCGGTTAAGTATAGTTGAGAGTGAAGCGATCATCGCATTAGCATTGCAACAAGATTCCGCAGTTCATGTCAGAGAGCTAATCTCAACTTCAGTTACCCCACCTGCATAATTCGTAATTCGTAATTCGTAATTCGTAATTCGTAATTCGTAATTCGTAATTGAATTACCTAGAGTCTAAATCCCCTACTAATTCAAGACCACCAATAAATACAATTACGCATGAGTATTTCGCCAATAATGATGTTAGCGAGTCCGCGAACGTCATTACGAATTACGAATTAGTTAAAATCTTATTCCCAGTTGCCCGTTAAAGCCACGAATAGAATTGTAACCAGCACCAACAAAAACGTTATCAGTAGCACTTACCTGAACGCCACCTGAAACTGCAACACCTTTATCCTCTGAATAAAGTCCAACTCCTACATAAGGTGAAATGACAGGCAAACTGATAAATTTCAAAACATCTACTCCCGTAGAACCATCAGGGCCAGTTCCTACCTCAACCCCGAAATCCAAAGCCCTAGCTCCCACAGCATAAGTTATATCACCATTTTTTCCACCGACTGAAACCCAAGGTTGCGGTATAAGTTGAGCCGATGCTTTACTTGGGGCAAAAAAAGCTAACAAACATATAGATGTAATTAATGTTTTTGCAATAATCGCTATTTTCACATTGTTCTCCTACACTAACTGCTGCATCTTAATTGTTTTCTCACACTACCCTTGGTTCAGCACTACTGTTAACTAGGGTTTGTCCATGATGGCTAATCGTGACGGATTGAAGCTCATTTGAGTGCCCGATGAGTGCAAGTATTATTTCATTTATGTAATATTAGTTACCAAGGGACGGATTAAACAAAGAAAAAAGAAGAAGTCAAATCTAAGCCCCGCACTGACTCCGAGCGATTTTCAGATTGTCGCCTGAGTAAGAGGGAAGGGGGAAGCGATCGCCGAACAAGCAAATGTAGTCGCCGAACAAGCAAATGTAGTCGCTCAACAAGCAAATGTAGTCGCCGAACAAGCAAATGTAGTCGCTCAACAAGCAAATGTAGTCGCCGAACAAGCAAATGTAGTCGCCCAACAAGCAAATGCGATCGCCCAACAAGCAAATGCGATCGCCCAACAAGCAAATGTAGTCGCCGAACAAGCAAATGTAGTCGCCGAACAAGCAAATGCGATCGCCCAACAAGCAAATGCGATCGCCCAACAAGCAAATGCGATCGCCCAACAAGCAAATAGCGAATGTGATTGTTGCCCTTATTTAATTATTAAAAATTGATGATTTATAATCTAAGCTGAAACTCTAATTGATCCTCGCGGCAGCAACGCTACTCAAAAGTGGACACATCTCGCAGCAAACTAGGAATTTCCCCTTGAGATAAAGGAAACTCCAGCAAAGTTTCTCTAAGACCCAAATACCCAGATTCAGCAAACGACAAAAGCATTCGTGAAAGCGCTAGCCAAACCTCCGATTCGTATTCCCAATCACGATAACGCGAAGCTTTACCAGCAATTGAACGTAGCGCCCAGAAATAAGAGTTTCGCACCACCGAACCACCCTTCTTAAACTCTGGTAAATCTTCATGATGAATAAAAAGCACTTTATTTTCAATTCTGGCTCTCATAGCAATTTTGAATTTTAGATTTCGGATTAAAAGTAAATTTTAAATAGGGTGCCTTACAATCCGTTTCAGTTAAGGTTTTTGATTAATTAATTATTTATTGTAGAGACGGCGATTCATCGCGTCTCTTGCCTTAACCGTAGGGTTCGTTACGACTTTAACCTAACGCACCATGTTGTATCATCGCGGTACCTCGTCTTTACCAAAAAGCTCCTCTTTATCTCTGTATTCTCTGCCCCTCTGTGGTTCAATAAATAACTTTTAAACCGCAGAGGCACAGAGAACGCAGAGATTTTACCACCTAAAAACTGGCATTTAAACCCACACGAAAAGTGAATCCAGGGCTATAGATGCGATTAACTCGCTCATATTGCTCACCCAGTAGATTTTCTAAGTAAACTGTCAATCCTACATTGCTAGTTATAGGTACACGACCGCTCAAATCTAAATTCACGAAAGATGGGGCAAAATCTGTAATCGTGTCACCAGGGTTTGTAAAGAAGGCTCTGCGAGTGCCACTGTTGTAGGTAACATACAAATTAGCCTGCCAACCTGAATTTTGATAACCCACACCAGTTTGCAGTACAGAGTAGGGAATTAAACCTAACTGTAAACCTCTCTCTGAGCCTGTTTTTATTTCAGCATCTGTATAAGTGTAGTTGAGGAAAGTTGACCAGCCATCTGCAATTCTTAATTGCAATGCAACCTCTAAACCATTGGTATCTACTAGTCCAATGTTTTCCCATCTTCCGGCGATGACTCCCAAGCGATCGCCTATACTACTACCAAAGTAAGTAAACTGCCCAATCAGATTTTGAGAAAAATTGACATCTACTCCCGCACTCCAAGTAGAACCAGTTTCCGGTCTTAAATCAGGATTAGGTTCCCAACCATGAACTGTATCATAAACATACAACTGATCTAACCCAGGATTGCGTTGTGCCCCTGCCCAACTTCCCCGCACTGCTATTATTGGTGTGACGGCATAACGTAACCCAACACTAGGATTGAGATAATTTCCAAACTGGCTGTCAAAGCTTTGCCTTAGTCCTAAATCTATCAGGAAATCATCGCTAATATTCCAAGTATTTACAGCAAATAAAGCTGTATTGAACAAACTTCTATCTTCAGTTTCATTATTGGCAATCCTAGTAGGATTTGTACTTAAAACATCACCAGTTAAATCGGTGTTTTTTAAATCTAATCCCCAGCGCAATTTATTATTGGAAGTAACTTTCCACTCATGATCTACCCTGGCTGTAAGTTGTTGGGTATCTAAAGCTCCTGTACGGTAAAATTCTCCTGTAGGGCCATAGGTGCTGAAATAATCTTGGTTATAACCAATAGAGGTTGTAAGATTGGAACTTTCCCCATTACCTAGTCGAGTTTTCCAGGATAAGCCAACATTTAAACCATCATGGTCTAATCTATCTCTTTGCAGAGGGAAACCGAAATAAATTAAGCCGCGACGACTGCTGAGTGCAGTAACATCTAAATTCAAAGAATTTTTTTTATCTAAATCTAGCCCAATGCTACCAAAGTAAGTACTTGTAGCTGTATCTGCATTTGATAAAAATCCCTGTTCATCACGATTAGCTGCACCTACAGGGACGCGGTAACGGTTATCTATAAAGAATCTTTCAAAGCTGAAGTTGTACTTAACATTATCAGATGAACCACCATAGGTTACTTGTTGATTATTTAAACTCAATGAACCAAATTCTGCACTAGCGCTCAATTTAGGTTTGCCATAACCTTCCTTAGTGATGATATTCACAACTCCCCCAAAAGCTGAAGAACCATATAATGCGGAGGCTGTACCGCTATATAATTCCACTCGTTCAATAGCCTCTATAGGAATGCTATTTAAGTCAGTTCCACCATGATAAATATTGACATTATTGTTAATTGGTCTACCATTAATCAAAAATACAGACTGATTAATTGAGGCTCCCCGGTAATATGTACCTGTGTGAATATCTGCCCCATGCCCTACATCATTGATCGCAAAACCAGGCATTCTTTTCAAAATATCAGCTAAACTAGTAGCGCCCTGCTTTTGAATTTCTTCTTTATCAATTACGTAAGTTGGTGTAGATTGAGGTAGATTGTCTGGTTCTGCGATCGCTTCTATAGAAATGTCTGCATCATCTGTATAATCTGGCTCTGTTTCTGGCTGAGTTTCTTGATTAACTTCACTCGGCGCAGATTGTTGAGTTAATAATTCGGCATTAGTGGCGGGTAGCTCAATTTCACTCAAACTCGGAATATCTGAAATGACTTCGGTTAATTTATCAGTATTTCTCTGTTTAATTTCGCTCTCAGCAGCAAAGCCAGGAAAGGCTATCAGTAAACTCGGTAAAGCAACTGTTAGCAACAAAAAATCCTTTTTCACGTTCTCTTTCACACCAAGTAAAAACAGTCACTACGTAGTATTGTTGCTGTAATAGTAAAATCGTGTCAAAAGACACGCTGTCATATTTCTACAATTCAGATGAGACTGTTGGTCAATTCACTATGGGTTAAACCCCAAAGTGTCTGCATTTGAACAAGTCAGGAGGGAACGACCCTGGATGTTTGGAGCTATGTAAAAAGCTATAAGCTAACGCAACAGTGAGGGTTTTGAACTCTTGCTTTTTAGCGTTGGTGCAGCCAGCACTTCTCTACGAGACGCTGCGCAAACGGCAGAGCTACTTTACCACCGTAGGCATCGCTTTACTGAAGCAAATCGCGTAGGTGTCGCAGACAGGGCAGTTTTTCTCTAGCCTCTTGCTCTCTGCCTCAATTATTCCTACTTAAGGAATAGAGATTTCTATTACTACTGATAGATCAAAGAATATTATTTACTAAGTTATACTTGAACGTTAGTGATTTTAAGGAATTATTAGTAACTTTAAATTTTAACTAAATTATTAATTATTCAAAAAAATCGAAGTTGATTATTTATTTGCCGAAAAACTAATTATTGAAAATTTACTTATGTATATAGCTTTATGGCCAGGGAATGTATATCCTTTAGGCGCAACTTGGGATGGTAAAGGAACAAACTTTGCTTTATTTTCGGAAAATGCAACAGGGGTAGATCTTTGTTTGTTTGATAACGATGGCGAAGAAATTCGCTTGCCTTTGACAGAAAAAAACAATTTTGTTTGGCATGGTTACTTACCAGGAGTGGGCCCCGGTCAAAAATATGGGTTTAGAGTGCATGGGATGTGGGCACCGGAAGTAGGTCATCGATTTAATCCAAACAAACTATTAATTGACCCCTACGCTAAGGCAATTGACGGTGAGTTTAGTAACGATCCATCTGTCTTTGGTTACTCTCTAGATGCTCCAGAAAAAGACTTAGTTTTTTCTGAACTAGATGATGCCAAAATAATGCCCAAGTGTGTTGTGGTCGATCAATCTTTTGATTGGGAAGGCGATAAACTGCTTTCTACACCCTGGCATACAACTGTTATTTATGAAACTCACGTAAAAGGTTTTACTAAACTACATCCAGCTATTCCAGAAGAGTTGCGTGGCACTTATGCCGGGTTGGCGCATCCTGCTGCAATTCAACACTTACAGCAACTAGGAATTACAGCAGTTGAGTTGATGCCAGTACATCACTTTCTATCTCATCCAGGACATTTAGAAGAAAAAGGATTAACCAATTACTGGGGCTACGATTCCATCAACTATTTTGCCCCCTATTCTAGTTACAGTGCTAGTGGAACTGTGGGCCAACAAGTCATCGAATTCAAGCAAATGGTCAAGGCACTACATTTTGCCGGAATTGAAGTGATCTTAGATGTAGTCTACAACCACACTGGCGAAGGAAATCATTTCGGGCCAACGCTATCTTTGCGAGGTATTGATAATTCTGTATATTACCGTTTGGTAAAGGATGATCCTCGCTACTACATGGACTTTACAGGCTGCGGTAACTCTCTGAATGTGCGTCATGCTCAAGTTCTGAAGTTAATTATGGATAGCCTGCGCTATTGGGTAACAGAAATGCATGTAGATGGCTTCCGATTTGATTTGGCCTCGGCGCTGGCGCGGGAATTATATGAGGTAGATAACCTATCAGCTTTCTTTGATATTATTCATCAAGACCCAATCTTGGCAGATGTAAAGCTTATTGCTGAACCTTGGGATTTAGGAGAAGGCGGCTATCAAGTCGGGAATTTTCCACTGCGTTGGTCTGAGTGGAATGGAAGATATCGAGATACAGTACGAGATTTTTGGCGTGGTGCAGATGATAGTTTAGGACAATTTGCTTACTGTTTTACCGGTAGCCCTGACTTGTATCAAACAAACGGGCGTAACCCAAATGCAAGTATTAATTTCGTGACTGCTCATGATGGTTTCACGTTAAATGATTTAGTCAGCTACAACGAAAAGCATAACGAGGCAAACGGGGAAGACAATAGAGATGGTGAAAGCCATAATAGATCCTGGAATTGTGGTGTAGAAGGCGAAACCGACGATACAGAAGTGATGCGTTTGCGCCAACGGCAACGACGAAACTTTTTAGCAACCCTAATGCTATCTCAAGGTGTCCCAATGCTATTAGAGGGAGATGAAATTGGCTGTAGCCAAAAGGGAAATAATAATGTCTATTGCCAAGACAATGAGATTTCCTGGCGGCATTGGGATTTGCAAAAAGCGAACGCGGATTTACTAGACTTTACCCGTGAACTAATTAATTTTCGCCATCAACATCCAGTATTCCGACGGCGTAAGTGGTTTCAAGGTCGCCCCATCCACGGTTTAGGCATTAATGATATTGCTTGGTTTAATTCTGATGGCAGTGAAATGACTGAGAAGCAATGGCTAGTTAGTTATGCCAAAGTAATGGAGATTTTTTTGAATGGGCAAGGAATTTCCACTCCAGGAACTCGTGGTGAGCGGATTATTGATGAAAGTTTTCTGCTATTTTTTAACGCTCACTATGAGTTAATTGAGTTTGCTTTACCCAATGAATTTAAAGAAAAGGTATGGGAGATAGTAATTGACACTAATGAACCTCGCTTCCTAGATCGAGGAAAATTAGTTTCAGGCTCTCAAACTGTACCAGTCACAGATCGCTCTCTAATGGTGTTACGCCTTATTAGTTAGCAGTACGAGAATAAAAAGATACTAGACTTTATAGAAAAAATATTTTTCTATAAAGTTGCTAATGTGCTTTAACGATTTTTACTTGTAACTCTAATTAGAAAACGCAGAGCTTCATTTACTGCTTCCGAATTGGGAAACATTTCTGCAATGTCAAGATATCTTTTAGTCTGCTTCAGATGCTCAAATTCCCAGACGATTGAGACGAATTGCTAGATTAAAGTCGAGCATAGTTGCTTGGATATTTTGCAATACAAAATGCGCTAAACCTCGGTCATTATAGATATCTGCAAGCAGTGAGCTGCTGATTCGAGGTATCTGAGTTAGGGCTAAATTAAAGTCAAGAATTGCCTCAGAGTCTTTCCCTTCCCCAGCACGGGCTAGCCCTCGGTTGTGGTAAACTCGTAAATCATAGGGTTTGAGTGCGATGTCTACGACGGGCTACGCATACACTCGATTATGATCGACAGACAATGGTAGTCTGATAACCCCCTTGTCTGTAGTGCCACTCCCCGGTTCAGATAAGCCTCAAAGTTATCAGGTGCAAAATTTATAGCTTGAGTACAATCTGTAACACCTTGATGGTAATCTTGTAATTGCAGAAGCTTATAGCGATCGCTATAAGCTTCTGCAAAATCTTTTTCAAGTTCAATCGCCTGATTGAAATTCTCTATTGCTTCCTGGTAATTACCCCGCCGCATCTTAACTACACCCAATTCCAAGAAGTCATTCGCTGTAATTTTGGTAATTCAAATAGGTGAGGAATATGCAGATAAAGTCCACAAAGTCAGAGGTAAAGCAACAATTAAACTGAGAAATAATCGCCAGAAATTACTCATAGTACCAAATTAGGATAAGTAGTATTGTTTGATGTTTTTGGAACAGTCTTTTTGTCAAGACTCTAAATCCAAAATTGGTATAAGCATTCTATTTGACAATTTCGGCAACCTTAAAATTAGCGGGAGAAAAAGTCCCGCTAATTGTTAATTATTGAAGTTATATTTTAGTCTACTTCCAGTCCTTATCTGCTTGTGAAAGCACATAAGCAGTTACATCTTCAATCTGGTTAGATTTTAAACGACTGCCAAAAGCAGGCATAGCATTTTTACCTTTTGTAACTTGGGCGATAATCGCCTCTTCTGAGTACATACCATACTTTTCTAAAGCGTCCTTCTTGAGGTTCTTCGGAGCTTGAACCAGATTTTTACCCCCCGCGTGACAAGAGGCACAATTAGCACTAAATACTTTAGCTCCACTAACAGCATCTCCTGCCAAAGCTGGACTACTGAAGGCAAAGGTGAAGATTGCTATGCCTAACAGCATCACTGTAATAATTTTTTTCATTTCGTGTTCTCTCTGCAATAACGGCTTATTCGCTGCAATATCCTCCATAATTGTCAGTTGAGCTGCTGCCATAGTCAAATGACAAGCTGTCAAACTTCGCTCTCAAGTTTTTGGATTTTGAATATTCGGGGTTTTAGATTTAGGATTGTTAGCACAGAACGATATCTGGCAATAAACTGCTTACATCTACAATTAAAATGTAAATTTATACAAAATTTAATATTTTATATCCAATAAATAATGGGCGTTTAAGGATGAAATATTCAAGATGAAAATTGTCCTGCTTCATCCTTTATATTCATCCTTTGTTATTTAGTTAAGAGCCCCTAAGCGAGTAAGCGCATCTTCTGTAACACGACAAATGCGCCAATCATCTAATATAGATGCTCCCATACTCCGGTAGAATTTTTGGGCTGATTCGTTCCAATCCAACACACTCCACTCTAACCGCCCACAATCACGTTCTACAGCTATCTGAGCTACTTTACTAAGGAGAGCCTTTCCAATACCTTGCCTGCGATATTCTGGTAACACAAATAAGTCTTCCAGATAAATTCCTGGCTTAGTCAGAAATGTTGAATAATTATGAAAAAATAGGGCAAAACCAACAGCTTGACCCGCAGATTCTGCTAAAATCGCTTCTATATATCTCCGGGAACCAAATAAATGCTCCTTAAGTTCGAGAGCATTGCCGGTCACAGCGTGAGATAATTTTTCATATTCAGCCAGCCCCTGAATTAATTTAAACAGTACGCTGTAATCAGTTGGTTCAGCAAAACGCACAATCAAATTGCTACGCGAAGTCATTAGTATATAGTCTATAGTTCCTAGTCCATAGTCTATAGGCAACTGTGCAAGTTTTTTTGACTAATGACTAAAGAAAAGCCGAAAAAAGGTACAAAACGCCCGGTTTTTGCAATTTGCGATAGGTGAAGCTCAAGAAAGATGCAGATACAAGCTCGCCTTCATTCGTTAGCAATCTGGATTTAATAAAGAGCAAGTTTTGTAGGGTGTATTATCGCCAAGAGTACGGCACCATCCCGAATTTTAGGTGCGTTATGACAAATGCCCGTAACACACCCTACAAGATTTAAAGTTTTGCACTTTATTTGAACCATTTTCGTTAATGTAGCTAATTAGGTCAGGTATTGCATATCTATCTTCGTAAATGTAATTAAATCAACCAACCTTTTAAACGTTTGGCTATGTGGGGACGGCGCAATTTCCGCATGGCTTTGCTTTGAATTTGTCGCACTCGCTCACGAGAAAGATTGAACATGTTGCCAACTTCTTCTAAGGTACAAGGTTCGCTGGTTGTCAAACCATAGCGCAGAGAAATCACATCTTTCTCCCTTGGAGTTAACACGTCACCCAAGACTTCCCATATCTCCTGACGCATCATGTTTTCATTCATTTTTGCTTCTGGAGACAAGTTATCTTCATCTTCTAGCAAATCCATCAATTCCGTGTCTTCTTCTTTACCGACGCGGTGGTTAAGAGAAAGTGCTTGACGCCGTAGTTGTTGTAGCTGGCGTAGTTGTTGCACACTAATTTCTAAAGTTTCTGCCATTTCACCTTCAGTAGGATTGCGGCAAAGTTTTTGCTTGAGTTCCCGTTGTGCTTTTTTCAGCTTGTTAAGCTTTTCAACAATATGAATAGGTAGCCGGATTGTCCGCGCATCGTTAGCTATAGCCCTGGTAATCGCTTGTCTAATCCACCAATAGGCGTAAGTAGAAAACTTATATCCTTTATCTGGATCAAACTTTTCTGTAGCGCGATTTAAACCCATTGCTCCTTCCTGAATTAAATCCAGGAAAGGCACTCCTCGGTTCAGGTATCGTTTAGCAATAGAAACTACCAATCTCAAGTTCGAGCGAATCATTTTGCGTTTCGCTACTCTACCTTGATACAAGCGACTTTCTAATTGCTTTTCCGTCATTTCTAGCTCGGAAGCCACTTCTACCTTGCTGGGTTCTTGTCCCAGTTTTAATTGTAAAGCTGCTTGTAATTCCCTAACTTCCTCTAGAAACCTAACTCGCCGCGCTAACTCTACCTCTTCATCAGCTTTTAGAAGCGGATAACGCGCCATCTCTTTAAAAAACGCGCCGACAGCATCATCATGCTCGGTTTTGTTGTATCCCGAAGGACGGGCCGCAGCCATATCATCCCCGTCGCGTTCATCTGATTCCAGATTTTCTACTACAATTGGAGTCTCTTCATCAGCCACTGCTTCTAAAATATCGAGTGATGGTTCTTCAATATCAGCAGTATTCTCCAGTATTTCCATTTTTCCCAATTCAACAATATTCATAGTTTCCTTTAGGGATTGTTGTTTTGTTTGGTACATAAATTAGTTACAGCTACTCGTTTGAGGCTTGGTAGTTTTCCCTAAGGGACGAATGCACCCGTTTATATAGCGAAATACAGGCTGATGCTAATTTTTCTTTAGAAATAAAAATCGGCATCTACCTAATCTACCTACCACCTATGGGTTACAGTTAGATACAACCTTTAACGAAACTGGCCTTCGCACCCAACAAAACTTTCTTCTGAGGCTCCCAACAGATTATATTCTTCATTTTTTTCTTAATTTCCAAATATGTCAAACCCCCTCAAACTTTCTCAACCTTAACAAACATATAAATCTCAGCTAACCATCCAATTTTCTTAAACTTTCATATATTTTTCTAAATATTTTTAATGTTTAGACCTTGGAAGTCACTGGATAAATTTAAAACCTAGTGTTGGGGTTATGCATTCCCGATTTCAACTTACCCACATGAGACAAATTACAATAATGGCAGCTTAATTTCGAGATGTTCTTATTTGTATAAAAGCATCTCATATGCAGAAAGGCTTGAATATCTATCGATAGGCGGAAAAAGGCTACTCCCTATTTAGTAGATAGAGCAACTGTTGCAGAAAGGTCCGACATGCTTTTATTTGTATAGTGGGTACCAAATATTTATTGCATGTATAGTTGATACGAATTTGTCTAGTAGATTACATAAGAGGAAACTTATCAAGTATTATGAAGGATAACAGTATTGAGAATCACCATTTAAGTCTAAGAAAATAAAAAATTAGACTTTAGTTAGCTAGGTTATTTTTGACAAGCTATCTGAGGGAAATATCTAACTATAAAGTCAGCAAGTATGTATATTAATGACGTAAATTTATCTCCTTTATTAGTGGCCCAAGCTAGTGCATCGTACCAGTCAGGTGCAACTCTTAATAGGTGGGTTGAAGTACTGGTAGACTGTCCAGGAAGTACAGGACTATTTACTTATCGATTGCCAGCCCAGTTAGAAATAAAACCAGGGGATATTTTAAGCGTGCCATTTGGGGCACAACAATTAGGAGCGATCGCCATTCGGTTACTGGCACAACCAAATGTCGATTTAGCACCAGAAAAAATCCGGGAAGTAGAAGATATAGTGAGCGTTGGATTTTTCCCAAGTGCTTATTGGGAATTACTCAATCGAGTCGCTGCATATTACTATACGCCTCTAATTCAAGTAATCCGGGTTGCTCTGCCACCAGGGTTGCTGGGGCGATCGCAGCGTCGTATCCGCATCATTAAAGGCAGGAGGGCAGAGGGAAATAATTATTTACTTGCATCTCCCAATCCTGCCGCTTTTCTGACTCCAACTGCGCGACAAGTTTGGGAACTTTTGCAAGCACAGCCGGCGGGGGACTATAGTTTTGTCTACCTCCAGCAAAAAGTCAAATCTGCTTATCGGGGAATTCGGGAGTTGTTGCGATTCGGTTTAGTAGAAAGCTACTTAGAACCACCACGACTAACTCGACCAAAGCTGCAAAAAGCAGTCACGCTCACAGGTACAATCGACCACGACTTAACTACTCGCCAACGAGAAATTTTAGAAGTGCTGCGGCGGCATAATGGAGAGTTGTGGCAAAATGAATTACTGCAAATTTGCAATGCTAGTTCCTCTATTCTCAAAACGTTGGCACAAAAAGGTTACATCGTCATCGAAGAACGGGAAGTATTGCGAACCGAACAGGGGCCAGCATTAGCAGGCGATGGGGCTAAATCCTTAACTGTTGCCCAAGCTAGCGCCTTAGCGACAATCCAGACACTAGATGGCTTTGCTGAAGTTTTGTTGCATGGAGTGACAGGTTCGGGAAAAACAGAAGTATATTTGCAAGCGATCGCACCTCTCCTCAACCAAGGCAAATCCGCCCTTGTTTTAGTCCCAGAAATTGGACTTACACCCCAGCTAACCGATCGTTTTCGCGCCCGTTTTGGTAATAAAGTCAGCGTCTATCACAGCGCCCTCTCCGATGGTGAACGTTACGACACT
This sequence comes from Nostoc sp. UIC 10607, assembly GCF_047228265.1. NCBI lineage: Bacteria > Bacillati > Cyanobacteriota > Cyanophyceae > Nostocales > Nostocaceae > Nostoc > Nostoc sp. UIC 10607. The sequence continues at coordinate 64,344 of NZ_JBIQNW010000005.1, forward strand.
TGGCGACAAATGCTCGCAGGAGAACCCCAAGTTGTCATTGGTACGCGCAGTGCTGTTTTCGCCCCTTTGCCCAACTTGGGTTTAATTATTTTAGATGAAGAACACGACAGCAGCTTTAAGCAAGACTCACCCATACCCACCTACCACGCCCGTACCGTCGCCCAGTGGCGAGCCGAATTAGAAAATTGCCCCTTATTGCTAGGTTCCGCTACCCCTTCCTTGGAGAGTTGGGTAAGTGTGAGGGGGCAGGGGGCAGGGGGCAGGAGTTATTACTTAAGTTTGCCCGAACGGATCAACTCCCGCCCTTTACCGCCGGTGGAGATAGTGGATATGCGGCAAGAGTTGCAGCAGGGAAATCGTTCTATATTTAGTAGATCGCTGCAAGAAGCTTTGCAACAGTTGCAAGAGAGAAAACAACAGGGAATTTTATTTATCCATCGCCGGGGACACAGTACTTTTGTATCTTGCCGCAGTTGTGGATATGTGTTGGAATGTCCACACTGTGATGTCTCATTAGCGTATCACCACACCGAAGAAAAAGCGCCGGAATTATTGCGCTGCCATTATTGTAACTATGCGCGATCGCATCCCAAATTCTGCCCCGATTGCAGTTCCCCTTATCTGAAATTTTTCGGTAGCGGTACTCAACGAGTAACGCAGGAACTAGCGCGACAATTCCCAGAGTTGCGCTTGATTCGTTTTGATAGCGATACCACCCGCAACAAAGGCTCACACCGGACTCTACTTACCCAATTTGCCAACGGCGAAGCAGATTTATTAGTAGGTACGCAAATGCTTACCAAAGGTTTGGATTTACCGCAGGTGACACTTGTGGGCGTTGTCGCCGCCGATGGATTGCTAAATTTATCAGATTATCGCGCCAGTGAACGGGCATTTCAAACCTTGACTCAAGTCGCTGGACGTGCTGGTAGAGGCGATGATCCGGGGAGAGTGATTGTGCAGACTTATACTACAGAGCATCAGGTAATTGCAGCAGTGCGATCGCACGATTATCACTCTTTCTCCCAAGCTGAATTAGAACAACGCCAAGCCCTCAATTATCCCCCATATGGGCGGTTAATTTTGTTGCGCTTAAGTAGTCTCGATCCCATTCAAGTGCAAAATACCGCGCAAATAATTGCCACCGCCTTGAGTACAGAAGAAGAATTTGAGATATTAGGCCCAGCACCAGCGAGTATTTTACGAGTAGCTAATCGTTATCGCTGGCAAATATTGATTAAATTTGCCCCCGATGCATTGCCACAATTGCCAGATTGGGAACAAGTGCGATCGCTTTGTCCCCAATCTGTTAGTTTGACAATAGATGTAGACCCATTAAATATTATGTAAAATAAAGAGATTCCTGCGGGAGCAATTTCTAAAGCTGAGGCAATCTATGAAGTGCGATCGCCACTAATTAGAGCGATTAACCACTTTCTTGGAAACACAGAATACAGTCAAAAATATTTTCATGAATTAAGTGTTTCTGAACAAAAAATTCCAATCATCATGAATGGAATAGATTTGCTTATTATTGATTTTACAAAAAATCCTTCTGGCTAGAAAAAATATAAAAATGTAGGCATTAGTTCAAAAAATGCTAAAAAGATGTTTGAAAAGTCCTTTTCTTAGTACTAAAACGTTTTAGATCCCCCTAAATCCCCCTTATAAAGGGGGACTTTGATTCCAGTTCCCCCCTTTTTAAGGGGGGTTAGGGGGGATCAACAAGTGCCTAAAATCACAGCTAAATACTTTTCAAACAACCTCTAAGAGAGCGCCGTTTTCTGGCGCTCCGAACTTTCGCTTTATAGGTAGAGTATTCTGACTTCTGACTCCTGAATTCTGACTCCTGACTCCTGTTTATAAATCAACTCAAAGTAATGAAATGATTAGCGTTTAAATCTGATGGCATAATTCCAGTTAACAAACCAATACTTTGGTTACCAGAAATCACCTTAATTAAGGTATCATTGCCGCTTTGAGTAATAGACAAAGCTGAGTAGCTTAAACCACCTGACAAAGCAATCAAATCTTCACTGATATTGAAGTCTTTGACAACATCTCTACCTTCACCTTTGGCAAGCACAAAGATATCGTTACCTGCACCCCCTGTGAGATTATCAGTACCAAAACCGCCATAAATGCGATCGTTTCCTCCTCCACCGACAATTGTGTCATTAGCAGCAAAGCCAAAAATCAGATCGTCTGAGCTAGTTCCCTGCAAATTATTAGCCGAGGCTGAACCTGTGATAATGCTATTAACTTGGTTGCCACTTTTAATATTAACGACATCAATATCATCAGGGTTGAGATTATTATATTTGGTATCACTACTAACTGCTTTGGCAGTAATGATTTGGTAAACAGTATTATCATCTACAACACCATCATCAACACCTGTAACCGTAATGATTTGAGGCGTATTCCAGTTAGCTGCGGTAAAGGTGACGCTAGAAACTGAAACAGTACCTTCACTAACCTTGGAACTGCTTAAACTTAACGTGACATTGGCAGTGGGTTGGGTATCAAGTTGAAGACTGAAGTTAGCGATGCCACCAGCTTCGGTAGTTACAAGTGCAGTGGTAGGAGAGATAGTAATACCCGCTGTGTCGTCGTCAGAAATAGTACCAATACCTTGGTTATCAGCAATGGTGGCGTTGGTGGGGTTTGTGAGATTGAGAAAAAAGCGCTCACTGGATTCGGCAACAAAGTCGTCGAGAATTGGCACCGCGATTGTTTGAGAAATAATTCCAGGGTTAAAAGTGATGGTTCCTGTGACTGGGGTGTAATCAACGCCAGCGATCGCAGTATCATCACTAGTGTTGTAATCAACTGTAATCGGGTAAATGCTGGCATTAGAGAGTTTGACGGTAAAAACAAGATTGCCGCTATTTTCGGTGCCGCTATCATTTACGATGGAAATAGTGGGTGGGTTGTCATCGTTAACTATGGTAACTGTAGCTGGATTGGTAATAGGATCTGGGTGGTTCGGGTGACTCAGCGTCAGATTAATGGTTTCATCAAGTTCAGTGACCTTTTCACCCAGAACGTTTAATGTAATAGTCTTTGTCGTTTCTCCAGCAGCAAAAATTAAAACTCCAGATACGGCACCTGTTACACCTGCAACCTTAATAGTGTTGTAATCACTGCTAAAAGTTGCTGTGCCATCCAAGGCATAATTTACGGTACTGGCAACAGCAGTATTACCACTGCGAGTCACAGTGAAAGTGACAGTTTGGCTACCACTATTACCTTCAGTTACAGTTGGGGTAGCAGTTGAAATGGCGTAATTGATATTAGCAGGAAGAGCAAAGTTAGTATCCCCTATGTGATTTAGCGGTTGACTAGCAAAGTTTCCAGGTGAAGTGTTAGTAGCATTACCTAATGAAAAATTTGGAGATGTGCCAGCGATCAAACTTGCCACCCAATCTGAAGCTGTTGAACCTGTGGTATTCCCTGAACGCCCTACATATCCGGCAATAAATGAGGTGTCAACAACTGTGGCATTCGTTGGAACTGAACCGCCAGAACCTTTTCTAAATATAATCGAGCCATAAGCTTTGTCTGTAGTTCCCCCATCTAAAACCGAAACTGAATCCAGCACAGTCCAATTTGAGTAAGTAGCACCATCAGCAATACCATTGTTATCCGAATCAATATCATTGCTAAGGTTAGGTGCAATAGTAGTTTGAATCAAAAAGAAATTAACAGACCCATTTTCGGTGTCAGTTGCATTCGCCTGACCAATGTGACCGAGTGAACTTGAGGCCCCGCTTCCCCATCCGGCTCCAGTTCCAGTATTAGTTACTACATTTGCATTGGGGTTAAATGCATAAGTATTGCCTTTTTGCAGAAGAACCAGCAACCCATTGCTACCAAACTGCTTACCAGACAAATCAAAAATATCTTGAACATTGCCAGGGTTAGTAGCGGAATCACCCTCAATTCCAACTAAATAAGTTCCAGGTGCTAGAGTCGCACCCGGAGTACCACGCAGTTCGATATATTCTTTCGAGGTATCTGTACTGAGAGGATCAAACAGAATTTCGTTGATAAGTATCGGTTGAGGGGGAACAGGTTCATAAGTTTCATCCTCAGCAGATACCAGCGAAACGTTTTTAGATTCGCTGTTTGCCACTGCCAAGTCAGATTTCCCATCCTTGTTGAAATCGCCTACGGTGAGAGAATGGGGTTTTGTCCCCACGACAAAGTTCGTGGCAATTCCAAACCCACCATTGCCATCTCCCAGCAGTACTGAAACCGTGTCTGAGCCTGCATTTGCCACTGCTAGATCAGAGTTACCGTCATTATCGAAGTCAATCACTGTAACAGATACAGGATTTAACCTCACATCAAAGTTAGTAGCAATTCCAAAGCCGCCAGTGCCATTACCCAACAGTATTGAGACATTATTAGAGTCATAATTCGCCACTGCCAAGTCAGATTTTCCATCGTTGTTGAAGTCGCCTACAACAACAGAATGAGGATTTGTTCCGACATCAAATGAGATAGCTGAGTTAAAAGTGCCATCACCCTTTCCCAATAGTACTGAGACGTTATTGAAGTAAGAACTCGTCACCGCTAGATCGGATATTCCATTCCCGTCGAAGTCGCCCACTATGACGGAAGTGGGACGGCTAGGAACTCTAAAGTTTGTGGGAGTTGCAAAACCGCCAGTACCATTTCCCAACAGCACTGAAATATTTTGGGAAGCGTTGTTTACCGTTACTATGTCAGATTTTCCATCCTTGTTGAAGTCGCCCACTGCAATAGATATGGGTGCTGAGGCTGACTCCAAAGCAAAATTCACAGCAGTTTGAAAGCTGCCATCACCCTTGCCAAGCAGCACTGAAATGTTATTTGAGATACTATTTGCCGTTACCAAATCCAACTTTCCATCTTTGTTGAAGTCGGCTACAGCGACAGAAGAAGGACTTAAGCCATTGAACCCGACCGTACTAAAAGTACTAGCAGGTTTAAAAGTGTTATCACCCTTTCCCAAAAGTACCGAAACGCTTTGAGAGGACTTGTTTGCCGTTACCAAATCTGTATTACCGTCTTTGTCAAAGTCGCCGACAACAATGGAATAGGGTCTTAATCCCACATCAAAGGTGTTAGGTATAATTGAGACGCTAGCAGTTTCCGTAACACTACTGTAAGCTGTTGTACCTCCACCAACGCCGGGAACTACGTTAGTAGTGCCACTAATGTTGCCGTCTGAGGTATCCCAAGCGCGAAAAGTGAATTCCGCTGTGCCTTTGTAGCCAGGGTTGGGGACAAAACGAATTTTTCCTGTATCTCTGAGCAATGTAGCAGAAATATCGGATACAACGAAATTAATCCAGTTGCCGCCATCATTTATGGAGTATTGCCAAGTACCGTTAGTATTATCTACACCAATGACGGCAATTCCTTCTACTGCACCTGTGTCAGGATCGGTAATGGGGTCTCCACCTGCACCTCTAGCAAGGATGACGGAAATTAAAGTGCCGGAGTTATTGGTATCGGTTACGTCTTGAGCAATGGCAGCCAGTCTGGGACTACCAGTGTTGTTCAGTGTTGGAGCTGTGTTGGGCGGAAGAGTAGTATTGAGTAGCACTGAAACGTTATTGGAGTCAAAGTTAGCCACAGCTAAGTCAGAGTTGCCGTCTTTGTTGAAGTCCCCCACTGTCACCGAGAAAGGATTGCTTCCCACACCAAAGTTGCTGGCAGCCCCAAAGCCACCACTGCCATTGCCCAACAACACTGAAACGCTGCTCGATCCTCGATTAGTCACTGCTAAGTCAGAGTTACCGTCTTTGTTGAAGTCCCCCACTGTCACGGAACTGGGATCGCTTCCGACGCTAAAGTTGCTGGGAGTGCCAAAGCCACCACTGCCATTGCCCAACAGCACTGAAACGCTGCTGGAGCCTCCATTCGCCACCGCTAAGTCAGAGTTGCCGTCTTTATTGAAGTCCCCCACCATCACGGAAAATGGAAGGCTTCCCACGACAAAGTTGGTGGCAGCCCCAAAGCTACCACTGCCATTGCCCAACAGCACTGAAATGTTATTGGAGCCTGCATTCGCCACCGCTAAGTCAGAGTTGCCGTCTTTGTTGAAGTCCCCCACTGTCACGGAAAAGGAACTGCTTCCCACGCCAAAGTTGGTGGCAGCCCCAAAGCCACCGCTGCCATTGCCCAACAGTACTGAAACGTAGCCCGAGTTAAAGTTAGCCACCGCTAAGTCAGAGTTGCCGTCTTTGTTGAAGTCCCCCACTGTCACGGAAATGGGATTGCTTCCCACGCCAAAGTTGGTGGCAGTTCCAAAGCCACCAGTGCCATTGCCCAACAGTACTGAAACGTTGTCGGAGCCTTCATTAGTCACTGCTAAGTCGGGGTTACCGTCTTTGTTGAAGTCGCCCACTGTCACTGAATTGGGATTATTTCCCACGCCAAAGCTATTGGCAGCCCCAAAGCCACCAGTGCCATTGCCCAACAGCACTGAAACACTGCTGGAGGCTGCATTCGCCACTGCTAAGTCAGAGTTGCCGTCCTTGTTGAAGTCACCCACTGTCACGGAACGGGGATAGCTTCCCACGCCAAAGTTGCTGGCAGTTCCGAATGATAAGGGCAAAATTGAGCTGTAAGCCTTCGTGACCTCTGGTGCCAAGGCTAAATCTGACTCAATTTCTCCAACCTTCACTTCTAAATCCCAGTCACCTCCCAACTCGGCACTACCAGTGATGTCATCAGAAGCAGCCACATCTGCACCTGTGATTTGGCTCAACTGTTGCACAAAAGTTAGATCTCCTGATCCCACGTTGCAACCATAAAGCAGAATGTCGGCATCGTTAGTTAAATATTTTCTCCACTGTTGCAATTGATTGGTGTAGGAGTTCAAATTGTTGGCATTGAGTTGAGTTTCTCCTAGTTGCAAACTTCCGCTACTGCCGTGGGAGATAATTTGAACTGATTGGTATTCGCCACCCTGCAAAGCTTGAGTGATTTGTTCTACTCCATCTCTGGTGGAGTCAAGGATTACTACACTAGTACCTGGTTGAATGCCAGCAATTAAACTTTCGTAGTCTGTAACTGCTCTGTCGATAAAAACAATATTTTGATTTGGCATTTGTAATTCCTCAGTAAAATTAATTTGCGTTTTAGAAGTTTTCTTTTCTGACAGTTGCACTCTGATTAATTAGACCCACCTTGAAAATACGGAGTAGAGAGCAGAGATTAGTTACACATCGCTAAATATCCGCTTTCGTACCTTAATTTAATTGGTAGTTATAACGTTTGTTTTGAGGTCAAAAAGTAATATGATAAGTAAGTACAAAATTACGCTAAAAATACTATATTTTCTACTGTATTATTACTGCGATCGCTCAAATAACCTCAAATTTAAATTTGAGAGTTTAGTGAGAAACTAGAATACTTTTAATTTCCATATCTAAATTAGTCAACGTCTTGTAGGATAAACTTTTTAGCAGTCAAATTCCTACAGTTAAAAATTTTAAAAGCTAATTATGTAATTTTATTAATATAAAAATTTGATAAAGCCGATTGATTTAGCTCAATCGGCTAAAGTTGCTGTATTGGCGTCTGGCTGTACTAGTAAGTAATGAAATTGCTAGTGTTTAAAGTTGATGCCGTAATTCCAGTTAACAAAGCAAGACTTTCGTTACCAGAGGTAATCTTAATCAAGGTATCATTGCCACTCTGAGTAATAGACAAGCCTGAGTAGAGTAAACCACCTGATAAAGCAATCAAATCTTCACTAATGTTGAAGTCTTTGATAGTATCTCTACCTTCGCCTTGGGCAAGCACAAAGATATCATTACCTGCACCACCTGTGAGATTATCAGTACCAATACCACCATAAATGCGATCGTTTCCTAGCCCGCCAACAATTACATCATTACCAGCAAACCCAAAAATCAGATCGTCTGAGCTAGTTCCCTGTAATGGGTTATCAGCTTTGGAAGTACCAGTGATAATGCTATTAACTTGGTTGCCACTTTTAATGTTAACGACATCAATATCGCTGGGGTTGAGATTGTTATAATTGGCATCACCACTAACTGCTGCGCTAGTAATGATTTGGTAAGCAATGTTGTCATCTGCAACACCATCATCAATACCTGTAACAGTGATGATTTGGGGCGTATTCCAGTTAGCTGCGGTAAATGTAACGCTAGAAACTAAGACAGTACCTTCACTTACCTTGGAACTACTCAAATTGAAGGTGACATCAGCAGTGGGTTGGCTAGTGAGTTGGATATTGAAGCTATCAGTGCCACCAGCTTCAGTAGTTATGAGTCCCTTGGTGGCAGAGATGCTGAAACCTGCTGTATCGTCGTTAGTAATCTTACCAAGAGCTTGGTTATCGTTAATACTGGCATTGGTGGGGTTGGTAAGATTAACAAAAAACTGCTCAGTTGATTCGTCAATGAAATCATTGAGAATCGGTATCGTGATTGTTTGAGAGGTAACTCCAGGGTTGAAAGTCAGAGTTCCTGTGAGTGGGGTGTAATCAACGCCAGCGATCGCAGTATCATTACTAGTGTTGTAATCGACTGTGATTATCTCACTGCTGGCATTAGAGAGTTTAACGATAAAAACAAGATTGCCACTGTCTTCGCTGCCACTTTTATCTGCAATGGAGATAGTAGGTGGATTGTCATCATTAATTATGGTAACTGTCCCTGGTGCGATCGCAACTGTTTGGTTGGGGTAAGTCAGGTTAAGATTAATGATTTCGTCAGCTTCAGTGACATTTTCACCTAGAACGTTTAATGTGATAGCCTTTGTTGTTTCCCCAGCAGCGAATTTTAAAATCCCAGATGAACTACCTGTGACACCTGCAACTTTAATACTGTTGTAATCACTGCTAAAAGTTGCTGTGCCATCAAAAGCATAATTTACGCTAGTTGCAACGCCAGTATCGCCACTGCGAGTCACGGTGAAAGTGACAGTTTGCGTACCACTATTACCTTCAGTCACAGTTGGGGTAGCATTTGAAATGGCATAATTGACACTCGGAGCAAAATTAGTATTTCCTATGTGATTTAATGGTTGACCAGCAAAGCTTACAGGTGATGTGTTAGTAACAGTACCTAATGTAAAATTCGGTGCTGTGCCAGTGATTAGACTTGCTACCCAATCCGAGGCTGTTGAACCTGTGGTATCACCTGAACGGCCTACATATCCTGCTGTAAATGAGGTGTTAACAACTGTGGCATTCGTTGGAACTGAACCGCCAGAACCTTTTTTAAATACAATCGAGCCGTATGCTTTGTCTGTGGTTCCCCCATCTAAAACGGAAACGGAATCCAGCACAGTCCAATTTGAGTAAGTAGTACCATCAGCAATACCATCGTTATTTGAGTCAATATCATTGCTTAGGGTGGGTGCAGTGGCAGTTTGAATCAGGAAAAAGCTAACAGACCCACTTTCTATATCGGTTGTTGAACCGGTGTGACCGATTGAACTTGAGGCTCCGTTCCCCCATCCGGCTCCACTTCCAGTGTTAGTTATTACATTTGCACCAGGGTTAGCTGTATAAGTACTACCTTTTTGTAACAGAACTAGCAACCCATTGCTGCCAAACTGTTTACCAGACAAATCAAAAATATTTTGAACATTGCCAGGATTGGGGGAGCCAGAATCGCCCTCAATGCCAACTAAATAAGTTCCAGCTGCTAGAGTTGCACCAGGAGTACCACGCAGTTCGATATATTCTTTCGGGGTGTCTGTGCTTGGGGGGTCAAACAGAATTTCGTTGATGAGTATCGGCTTAGAGAAATCATCATTAATGATGTTTACTTGAGCTGAATTGGTAGTAATTGTGGAACTTGCCGGTGCAATTGTGAGATTGGAGTTACTGAGAGTAACAAGAATATTTTCATCAAGTTCAATTGTATTGTCACCCAAAACATCGACTGTAATCGTCTTTGTTGTTTCCCCAACTCCAAAGTTTAAAGTCCCCGATGAAGCAGTTCCTCCATTTGTAACTTGAATATTGTTATAGTCACTGTTCAAAACTGCTGTACCACTCAAGGCATAATCCACTGTACTCGCCACACCAATACCACCACTGCGGGTGACGGTAAAGGTAACAGATTGAGTGCCGCTATTACCTTCAGTTAATGTTGGGGTAGTAGTAGAAATTGCGTATTGAATCGCATCGTTAGCAGCAATATTCAGAGTACTTTCAGTGATTATCCCTGCAACAGCCCCCGTCAGTGTCCCGAAGTTGAGTACAACCGTTTCGGCATTCTCAGGTAAATTGTCTGGTTGAATGGTGAAAGTCACCAGTTTGGTTAAATCTGAGCCTGTCGCTCCAGCACTAAAAATAAGGCTAGTGGGGGAAAAAGTGTAATCGTTGCCACTGCTAGCAGTGCTGCTGTTCTTGATAACGATAGGAACTGTGACATTAGTGTTGGGAGTGGCGTCTAAAGTAACGGCAATAGTTACCTCAGTAGCAGTACTACCTTCGGTAGTATTGTAAGTAGCAGCACCAAAGTTAACTCTTGGGGGTACATAGCCCCCACTAAAAGTACTATTGAGCAGCACTGAAACGTTATTGGAGCTTGAATTAGCCGCTACTAAGTCCAAGTCGTTGTCTTTGTCAAAGTCCCCCGCTGCTACAGAATAAGGATTGCTTCCCACTCCCAAATTACTGCCAGTAGGAAAACCACCACTGCCATTGCCCAACAGCACTGAAACGCTGTTGGAGTAATAGTTACTCACAGCTAAATCAGAGTTGCCGTCTTTGTCGAAGTCACCCACTATCAGCGAAACGGGACTGTCTCCCACGACAAAATTGGTGGTAGCACCAAAGCCACCAGCCCCGTTGCCCAACAGCACTGAAACCTTATTGGAGCCAAAATTAGCTGTGGCTAAGTCAAGGTTACCGTCTTTGTTGAAGTCCCCCACTACCACAGAATAGGGATTGTTTCCCACGCTCAAATTGTTGGCAGCCCCAAAGCTACCAGCCCCATTGCCCAACAGCACTGAAACGTTGTTGGAGTCAAAGTTAGCCACAGCTAAGTCAAGGTTACCATCTTTGTTGAAGTCCCCCACTGCCACGGAAATGGGACTGCTTGCCGCGTTGAATGCCAGAGCAGTGTCAAAACTACCACTGCCATTGCCTAATAGCACTGAAACGTTGTTAGAGCCAAAGTTAGCTACTACTAAGTCAGATTTGCCGTCTTTGTTGAAGTCCTCCACTGTCACGGAATAAGGATTGCTTCCCACATTGAAGTCGCTGGCAGTCCCAAAACCACCACTGCCATTGCCCAACAGGAGTGAAACGTTGTTGGAGTCAAAGTTAGCCGCAGCTAAGTCAAGGTTACCATCTTTGTTGAAATCCCCCACTGTCACAGAAAGGGGACTGTTTCCCACGCCAAAGCTGCTGGCAGCCCCAAAACCACCACTGCCATTGCCTAACAGCACTGAAACGCTGCTGGAGTCAAAGTTAGCGACGGCTAAGTCAAGGTTACCATCTTTGTTGAAATCCCCCACTGTCACTGAAAAGGGACTGCCTCCAACGCCAAAGTTGCTGGGAGTTCCGAATGATAAGGGTAAAATTGAGCGGTAAGCCTTCGTTGTCTCTGGTGTTAAGGCTAAATCTGACTCAATTTCTCCAACCTTCACTTCTAAATCCCAGTCACCCCCCAATTCGGCACTACCAGTGATGTCATCAGAAGCAGCCACATCTGCACCTGTGATTTGGCTCAACTGTTGCACAAAAGTTTGATCAAAAGATGCCACATTGCAACCATAAAGCAGAATATCGGCATCATCAGTTAAATAATTTTTCCACTGTTGTAACTGATTGCTGTAGTAATCCAAATTGTTAGCATTGAGTTGGGTTTCCCCTAGTTGCAAAGTTCCGCTACTGCCGTGGGAGATAATTTGAACTGATTCGTACTCCCTGCCCTGCAAAGCTTCAGTGATTTGTTCTACCCCGTCTTTATTCGAGTCAAGGATTACTATACTAGTATCTGGTTTTACCCCAGCAATCAAGCTTTCATAGTCGATAACTGCTCGATCAATAAAAATAATATTTTGATTTGGCATTTGTAGTTCCTTTGTAAGGTTCCTGGGGTTTTTAGAAGTTTTGTGTTCTCGTAGTTGCACAATAATTGTTGTTAGTCTATAAAACTTGGCAACTCGAAAATGATGACTCTAGTCACGCAACACTAAACAGGAAGCAAATGCTTAGATATACGCTTCCTATAGGTAAATAAAATGTTGATTTAACCTCTTTTTATTGAGGTAAAACAAAAAAGTCGGAATATCATAACCCGGTAAAAATTTATGTTAAAAAAATATAATTGCTTCAGTATTATTACTGAAATAACTAAGATGTGCTAAAAATGGTATTTTTGATCAGGATTGAAAATAATCGTTTCTAGTCCAGATTTGATAAAACTCTGGATTGAATAAGATACTTTTTAGTTCAAAAGGTTTACATTGATAGCTTTGATTACACAGCACGATTACACAGCACTAAATAGGAAGCGAATGGCTAGACATTCGCTTCCATCCTCAAATTTGATAGGCAAGAAAACCTATTATTTATTGGGGTAAAACCGCAATATTTTTAATCGTTTATAACTAAATACAGCCTAGAAAAACTAAGCTATATTTTAGCGATCGCTTTTATTTATGAAAAGAAATTTATACTCTTTTAAGTAAAATACCACTGTATTTACACTTAAATCAGCCTTGGCGCATAGCCCAATGTGAATGAATCTAATGAATCAATAATTCTGGCGCTACCATTCCTTTTTGGATAGCTAAAACTGCGGCTTGAGTGCGATCGCGTACTTCTAGTTTCTGCAAAATCGCATGGACATGAACCCGCACTGTACCAGGGGCAATGTAGAGAATCTCAGCAATTTCTTGATTGCTTTTGCCAGCTGCTACTAGTGCCAAAATTTCTTGCTCCCGCTTCGTTAGGGGATTTTCTAAGTTTTCCTTAGTTTTTGCTGGCTGCACTGCCGTAGAATTACCTTCAAAAGCGGCTCTAATTTCTGTTGTTGCCGTTTGATCCCACCAGGAAGCCCCCGCAGCAACCGATCGTACTGCCAATATCAGAGACTCAGCAGGAATACCTTTGAGGCAGTAACCTTGCGCCCCAGCGGCTATTAACCGCGAAATTATGGGTTTTTCAGAACGAGACGTTAAAACGAGAATTGGTAAATTTGGGTGCTTCTGCTTGATTTGGCGACAAGCTTCAATCCCGCCAATTCCCGGTAAACCTATATCCAACAGAACCAAATCTAGGGGATAGCGATTTGCTAATTCTACAGCTTGTTCCCCGTCTTCTGCTTCTGCGACAATCTCCAAAGTAGTTTCTTGTTGCAACCGCATCCGCAGACCAAGCCGAAATAATTCATCATCTTCAACAAGTAAGATTTTTGTCATTTTTCATGGGGCATTGGTTATGGGTATTATCCTTGTCTCCCTTATCCTCCTTATCTCCCATGCTTCCCAATACTGCTCGGGTTTTACATTTTTAACTCGGCATTGGGTTTGGGGAAAAGGTTAAAGGTTTGTTCTTTCCCCTTTCCCCTTCCCCTTTTCCCCTTAACCGACAAGTATTGCCATGCTTTCCCTCTCATCTCCCCGGTGGTGGACAAGCTGGGAGTCGGAAACCAAACAGTGCGCCCCGTGGTGAGCGATTCTCTGCCCAAATTGTACCTCCATGAGCAGCAATAATTTGCCTGGTCAAATAAAGTCCAAGTCCAGATCCTGAGACGTGGCGATCGCTATGTCCCTGATAAAACCTCTCAAATAAGTGGGGTAACTCTTCTTCGGTAAAGCCGGAACCAGTATCGAGTATTTTTACTACTTGATCGCTAGAATAACCTTCAAGTACTACTTCTACCTTACCGCCACGAGGGGTATGGTTAATGCCATTACTTAGGAGATTAGTAAAGACTCGTCCAAGTTGCAAAGAATCGCCATTTACCCAGAGAAAGCTACGAAAATCTGATTCGCCGTAGTGCAGAGAAATATAAACCTGACGTGTTCTTGCTAGTTCAGTCAGGGTAGCTATAATCTCCTCTGCCACAGTTACCAAGTTAATTGGTGATATCTGTAGTTTCAGCCCTTCAGCATCATTGCGGTACACATCTAAAAGAGTTTGAACTAATTGCAGTGTACTCCGATGACTACGAGCCATTGTTTGTAAAACTTTTGCTTGCATTGGCGTGATTCCACCAAATTGTTCATTTTGAAAATATTTCAGCGTTTCAATTGCTCCTAATAAGGGAGTTTTCAAGTCATGAGTCAGGGTAGAAACAAAATCTTCACGCATGGTAGCTAGTTGTTCTTGGGAGCGTAATTGTGCTTGAGTATAAGCGATCGCTTCTTCATTGCGGTGGTTGCGGTCACTTAACCAACCCGTTACCATCAAAGCCAACACTGCAATCAATCTATTTGCCAACGTTGGGGGATCAATTATTTCTCCTCCCGGGACAAACAAATTCAACAATGTTAATCCTGTAGCTACAAGAGTGATCCCCAACACTGCTCGCCGATTCAATCGAGAATCTGCTAAAAAAATCATTCCTGTGTAGAGGTAGCCAAATACGTACTCAGGTGGTGTCAAATATTCTAAGCTTATGACGAGAGCAAAGGCGATCGCTATTAGCCCATATGTCTTTCCATGCTTATTTATAGCTTCTTTCATAGTCAATAATCAACTTAACATTGTCATTTTTGATTTATTAAAAAATCGTTATCATACAATCTTTACAACTATTTAATTCAGCGATTATGATTTATCTGCAAACTATATCTGCAAATCTCAACTTGAGAACTAAACCGAAAATTATGATTGTCCAGATGCAAGAAAGGGGACTGAGACCTGGGGATTGAGGATTAGAGACTGCGTAGTTGCCCATAAGGGGCGGGGTATTTACCACAATCTTCCCAATCCCTGATGCCTAATCCCTTTAATAAAATCCTCTTGAATATTTATATTCTTTGAAAGTAGCGAACTTCGAGAATGTATTGTATAAACAAGTAATACTAACTAGCGAGATAGAGAAATAAACGTAAAATTTAAAGATTCTTAACAGATACTTTAACAAGTATCTGAAAAATAGTAATAACTAAAAATAGTAAATCCAGATTAAAGAATTGTGGTGATATGAGATATCGCCAAATAGCTCTGAATCATATATACCAACAGTTATAATCTGTTATTTCTCAGAATTTGCTGGCTAGCACTTAAATTTAATTGATCGCGAAATATATGGGACAAGGTTTTTTGCAAATTGGCTTAACGCTATGTATTGTCATAGCAATTACTCCACTACTCGGTAGATATATAGCACGTGTCTTCTTGGGAGAAAGAACACTGCTTGATTTTTTAATGAACCCCATAGAGCGAAGTATGTACGTACTAGCGGGTGTTCGGAGGAAGGATGATATGACGGGTTCGCAGTATATCCGGGCTGTACTTTACAGCAATCTCATCATGGGTGTTTCAGTGTATTTACTGCTATATTTTCAGAGAGTCTTACCCTGGAATCCTAATGGCTTCGGTGCGCCCAGTTGGGATGTATTACTGCACACAACCATTTCATTTGTGACGAATACCGACCAGCAACACTATGCTGGTGAGACAACCTTTAGTTATTTTAGTCAGGTAGCGGCTTTAGGCTTTTTGATGTTCACCTCCGCGGCCACCGGTTTAGCTGTGGGAATTGCCTTTATTCGTGGGTTGTCGGGTAGAAAGCTGGGAAACTTTTACGTCGATCTTGTCCGTGGAATTACGCGAATATTGCTGCCGATTTCTATTATTGGAGCGATCGCCTTGCTTGTAGCAGGTGTACCACAAACATTAGCTAACACTCTGGATGTAAGAACCTTAGAAGGCGGGACTCAATATCTTGCCAGAGGCCCAGTGGCATCATTTGAAATGATCAAACTTTTGGGCGAAAACGGCGGTGGTTATTTTGGCGTAAACTCAGCTCACCCCTTTGAAAATCCTAATGGCGCTTCTAATTTGATAGAAATGATCGCCATGATTTCTATACCAGCAGCCTTGATTTACACTTACGGTATATTTGTTAACAACATCAAACAAGCTTGGCTACTTTTTTGGATGGTGTTTGTGATTTTTGTAGTTCTGGTGGGAGTGACAGCCGTAGGAGAACTACAAGGTAATCCCCTAGTTAATAACGCCTTTGGATTAGAACAGCCCAATTTAGAGGGTAAAGAACTTCGATTTGGCTGGGCACAAACTGCGTTTTGGGCAGTTATGACTACCGCTACTATGTCTGGTGCGGTGAATGGGATGCACGATTCTTTGATGCCGCAAGGAATATTTTCGACTCTCTTCAACTTATTTATCCAGGTTATCTGGGGCGGTCAAGGAACTGGAACAGCTTACTTATTTATTTACTTAATTCTCACAGTGTTCCTAACTGGACTAATGGCAGGACGCACCCCAGAGTTTTTAGGACGCAAAATTGAGAAGCGGGAAATCGTCCTCGCCAGCGTGGTGCTGCTGATTCACCCAATTCTAGTTTTGATTCCCAGTGCGATCGCCTTGGCTTATCCCATCTCCCTATCTGGAATTAGCAACTCTGGCTATCACGGTATTTCCCAAGTAGTTTATGAATACGCCTCAGCAGCAGCAAATAATGGCTCCGGCTTAGAGGGGTTGAGAGATAACACCCTGTGGTGGAACTTGAGTACAATAGTTAGCTTAATCGGAGGACGCTACATTCCGATAATTGCCATCCTGCTCTTAGCTGACGGGATGTCTCGCAAACAACCAGTCCCTGAAACCCCTGCTACGCTGAGAACTGATTCTCTAGTATTTATTGGGATCACTGCTGGAGTGACACTGGTTTTGGGAGTATTGACTTTCTTTCCCGTTCTAGCTTTAGGCCCCATAGCTGAGGGTTTGAAACTAGCATCTGGCAGTTAGAAAATTTATGAGTTATAAGTCTGGAATTAAGAGAATACCAAAAAATAAATAAATTATCTGGTTTCGTAGGGTGTATTAGCGATCGCGTAACGCACCGTCTGATGAAAATGCCTTATTAACCCACCTTACAGGTTGGATATTTTTTTATTGGAAGTTCCTAATAACTCCTAACTTCTAACTTCTAACTTCTAACTCCTAACTCCTAACTTTATTCATGAATCAAGTGGCAACTAACTTCAAAGCTAGACGGCCAAATTCTCGTCCTGGCGATCGCCGCCAAGCACGTAAAAAGGCCAGGACAAGTAATAAGTGGCTGTACTTAAGGGCAATAAGAGATGCTTTTGTCAAGCTCAACCCTAAGTATGCAATCAAAAATCCAGTAATGTTTGTGGTTTGGGTGGGGACAATCATCACCCTATTGCTAACAATTGATCCCAACCTATTTGGCCCAGCCCTTCAAAAGAACCCACAACTTTTCAACGGCTTGCTGTCGGGGATTTTATTCTTTACAGTTTGGTTTGCCAATTTTGCCGAAGCAGTGGCAGAAGGGCGAGGTAAAGCTCAAGCCGATGCCTTGCGATTAACGAAATCAGAGGCGATCGCTAAAAAACTTGCTGCTGACGGCACAATTAATGAAGTTTCATCCACCACCCTTAAACAGGGTGATACTATCTACGTCGTTGCTGGCGATATTATTCCTGCCGATGGCGAAGTAATCATGGGTATCGCCTCAGTAGATGAATCGGCAATTACTGGAGAATCGGCACCAGTATTAAAAGAATCAGGCTCCGACGTTTCTAGTTCTGTGACTGGTGGGACGCGGATTATCTCAGATGAATTAATTATCCGCATCACTACTGACCCAGGCAAAGGTTTTATTGACCGGATGATTGCCTTGCTGGAAGGGGCAGAACGTAGCAAAACACCCAGTGAAATTGCCCTGACAGTATTGCTGGCAGTTCTAAGCCTAGTGTTTTTGTTAGTTGTGGTAACCTTGCCCGCACTTGCCTATTATGTCAACCGTCCGGTCAGCGTGCCAATTTTAATTGCCCTATTAGTAGCATTAATTCCTACCACCATTGGCGGCTTACTAAGTACCATCGGCATTGCTGGTATGGATAGAGTTGCCCAATTTAATGTCATTGCCACTTCAGGACGAGCAGTCGAAGCCTGTGGTGATGTCAACACTTTAGTTCTCGACAAGACAGGTACAATTACCCTTGGCAACCGTTTGGCGGAAGAGTTTATTCCCATCAACGGTCATTCAATGTCAGAAATTGCTAATGTTGCGTGGGCGGCTAGTGTCTTTGACAATACACCAGAAGGTAAATCCATTGTCCGACTGGCAGAAAATTTAGGCGCACGGTTTGATTTTGACTCCAGTCAGGCAGAAGGAATTGATTTTTCTGCAAAAACATGCATGAGTGGTACTAACTTGCCTGGTGGGTATGAGGCCAGGAAGGGAGCAGTAGAAGCCATTAAAGGATTTGTCCGTTCCCGTAACGGACGCGATATGCCAGAATTGGATGCTGCCTACGAACGAGTTTCTCGCCTGGGAGGTACACCCCTAGCAGTCAGTCTAGATAACGAAATCTATGGGATTGTTTATCTCAAAGATATAGTTAAACCTGGTATCCGCGATCGCTTTGAGCAACTGCGACGAATGGGAGTGCGTACCATCATGCTAACTGGAGATAACCGGATTACAGCTTCTGTCATTGCCAAAGAAGCTGGGGTGGATGACTTCATTGCCGAAGCCACACCAGAAGACAAAATCAGCGTTATTAAAAAGGAACAAGCAGCAGGCAAACTAGTCGCCATGACGGGAGATGGAACTAACGATGCTCCAGCATTGGCCCAAGCTAACGTCGGCGTTGCGATGAATACAGGAACGCAAGCTGCAAAAGAAGCTGCCAACATGGTCGATTTAGACTCCGATCCTACAAAGCTGATCGATATTATTAGCATTGGCAAACAACTGCTGATTACTCGTGGGGCATTGATGACATTTTCAATTGCTAATGATATTGCTAAATACTTTGCAATTATCCCAGTGATATTTGTCGCTGCTAACCTGCAAAGCTTGAATATTATGAATTTGACTAGCCCTAATTCTGCTGTCTTATCAGCGCTGATTTATAATGCTTTGATTATTCCCGCTTTGATTCCCTTGGCATTGAAGGGTGTGCGGTTTAGACCGCTGACAGCTAATCAGTTACTCCAACGCAATATTTTAATTTTTGGCTTAGGTGGGGTAATTGCGCCGTTTATCGCTATTAAGTTGATAGATATACTGATTACAGTTGTGGGCTTGGCTTAAGGACAGCAAAAATAGAGACACTGCCAAACGAGCGCATCTTGATAAAAGTAAAATAATAAACATTTTTAGCTTTGTTATTTTTACTTTTACCTGTTCAGAAAGGGAACAAGAAGAATATGAATAAACAGGTTAATATTTGGGAAAAGTTTCTGCCGATAAATTTGATGCAGTCGATATCCTTTATTTGGCCACAATGGCGTAAACAACACCTAACACTCGCTATTTTTATCCTGCTGTGCTTGAATGTGATAATTACCCCAGTTGTTTATGCTGTTGCTGACAGCATCTTTGAATGATGTTCTACTTGGGTAAAATAATTAAAATTAAAACTTAAAAATTAAATTTGAATAGCAATTGGAAAACTTTTTATGACTATTATTCGAGAAACCATCAGAGCAATTTTCATAACTCTAATGCTTTGGTTGTTGACTGCAATCATTTATCCTCTAATAATCCTTGTAGTAGGTCAAGTGTTTTTGCCCTATCAAGCTAATGGCAGCATTATGCTGAATCTAAATAATGAACCAATTGGTTCGGCTTTGATTGGTCAGGTGTTCACATCTGAGGGATATTTCCATCCTCGTCCCAGTACTGTTAGATATAGCCAAGGCAAAAAAGCCAAGCCAACTGGCATATCTGGAGCCAGCAATCTCGCTGCAAGCAATCCAGAACTACTGACGCGAATTCTAGAACAGGCAAATCAGTTGCGAGACGAAAATCTTCAACCAATCGCCGATATAATTTATACTTCAGCTTCAGGGTTAGACCCGCATATTTCCTTCAAAGCGGCACGGCAGCAATTGGCGCGAGTTGCTGGTGCGCGTGGAGTCAAAGAAGATGAGATCCTACGTTTAATTAATAAATATACTGATGGCAGATTTTTATGGATTTTTGGCGAGCCGGGAGTGAATGTTCTGCGATTGAATTATGCTCTTGACTTGCAAGATATTAATCGTCAGCAAAATCAATAAACTTGGCATTGGGCATTGCTAAAGAGCCGTTTTTCCATGAAATAGAATTGCTATACAGGTAAAAAGAATGAAATGTCAGATAATAGTAATGCTGGTTCGGTTGGCACTTCTTTAAATTCTGCAAGTTACTCACTTTATCCGGCACGACGGCGGGGGAAGCATAAGATATTTATTGGCATGGCTCCTGGGGTAGGCAAAACCTACAGGATGCTGGAAGAGGGACACGCGCTTAAACAGGAAGGAATTGATGTCGTCGTTGGGCTTTTGGAAACCCACGGACGCAAGGAGACAGCTGAAAAGGCAGAGGGACTGGAGATCATACCCCGCAAACAATATCATCGGGGTGAGTTGATGCTAACGGATATGGATACAGATGCTATTTTAAAGCGATCGCCCCAATTAGTTTTAATCGATGAACTTGCCCATACTAATGTCCCTGGTTCCCCACGCGAAAAACGCTACGAAGATGTAGAAGTAGTTTTGGTAGCAGGTATTGATGTCTACTCCACAATGAATGTGCAACATTTGGAAAGTCTCAATGATCTAGTAGCCAGAATTACTGGGGTAGTAGTCCGTGAGCGAGTTCCTGACAGGGTTATGGATGAAGCAGATGAAATAGTGGTGGTAGATGTTACACCGGAAACCTTGCAAGAACGGTTATTAGAAGGCAAGATTTACGCACCGCAAAAAATCCAACAATCCCTCGATAATTTTTTCCAACGCCGTAACCTGATTGCTTTACGGGAATTGGCTTTGCGAGAAGTAGCAGACAACGTGGAAGAAAATGCGATTGCGCTTCGCGCACGCTTTGCGAACGCTACTACCCCCAACGGCCAATTTTGTAATATTCACGAGCGGGTTTTAGTGTGTGTATCCACTTATCCCAACTCAGTGCAACTTTTACGTCGGGGTGCGAGGCTAGCTAACTATATGAACGCCCCACTTTATACCTTGTTCGTTGCCGATCCAGAACGCTTCCTCACCAAAGAGGAAAGCTTACACATCCACACTTGTGAGAAACTCTGTAAGGAATTTGAAGGTACTTTTATTCGTGTTACCAACAGTAACATCGCCAATGCGATCGCTGAAGTCGCCGAGAAATATCGGATCACCCAAATTGTAATTGGAGAGAGTCAGCGATCACGCTGGCAAATGCTCCTCAAAGGATCTTTGACGCAAAAATTAGTGCGCTTGCTCAAAAATATTGATTTGCATATCATTGCCAGCGAAAAAATGGTTTCAGCTAAATAAGAGATCAAATTTCCATAAAAATCTCAGAAGTAAAGCTTCCATGCAGACCATAAGGGATATGATGCTTCAGATGTAGCCGCGCGTAGGCGCGTTGGCGGAGCCTCTCGTAGAGAAGCGACTTGTCGTCAGACATCATTCCTTTAGAGAAATCATTGGCATCCAAAATTATCACATCTGACCGATGATGAGCAGCATCATAAATCAGAGCTAATACCCAACCATCATCTTCCTTTTTCGAACCTGGGCGCGGGACAAAAATCGGTTCACCGACAAAACCACGGGGTGCAGCACTCCAAAATTGTCTTTCTCCAGACTCTAAATCAATTTTCAGCAATGCTTGTAAGGGAGCATTACCAGTCTCTGCATGAGCCGCACCTATATATAGATATCGATAAGGGCGTCCCACATTCGCCGGATGTATGCTGGGAAATTCACAACATCGGCTCTCAATCAATTCCCGCCGGACTGTCCCATCCTTTAGATTCAGATAAAATCGCCAAAGTTGCCCAGGTGAAAGCGCCTCAAAATCAACTTGTCGAAAATCGCTTTTAGGTTCCACTTCTGGTAAATCTTGATAACAAATGGAGTCAATCAAAACTTCGTCTCCTACCTCAAAAGCATTGACGTGATGAAAGACGAAACCAGACTGAGTTTCCAGAAATTTTATCTCTTCTTGCCCTTCTTTGGGGAAGCGGGGAATAATTAGAATTTGAGTTGGCTGATTTGGCTGAAATTTTATACATTCTCCCGCCGCACGGATTCCCAAGGCAAAAGGTATGGGATTGAAGATGACAGGATTTTGAAAGAAGATGCAGTAATTGGGAGTAATGACAAAATCGTGAATAAAACAGAAACCTGGAACCTTATGAGCGTGCTGTCTGATAATTTCACCCGCTGGGTTTAGCTCAAAAATAGTAATTGTGGTAGATAATCCCGGCTTAATTGAGAAATTTACCAGGCAAGGTGCGCCCCCATCTTGGTCACAATTGTTTTCCACGCGGGGATGTGCAGCAAAAGCTTCACCTGCTGAAAAAACGCCATTAAAATATTCATTTCCAAATGTTTCAAGAGTATAAGGATCGAGGCGATATGCTTCAGCCGCTTCCCACAGCGCAAGCAGTTTCCCACCCCAATAGATAACATTTGTATTGGCGATATTTTTCAGTTTGAAGTCAAAAATATTAGCTAGCCAACCGCCACGTTTTTGAGTACCAAAAGTACCGCGATAGAGGATTTTTTTCGCCTTTTGTTCTGCCAAATAGCCAGTTGTGCGGACAAAGCGGTTGCGAAAATGGGCACGACCATTGGTAAAGGTAATTCTGCTAATCATCCCATCTCCATCAAACGGGTGATGAAGAGGTTGCCCATTCACATCCAGCAAACCGGGGCCATTTCTAAACAGCGTACCTTGTAACTCTCTGGGAATTTGTCCTTCTATATCATCAATCCAATAATCAAACTCTTGGGTGAGAGATTGATATCCTTTTTGCCAGTCTGCATGAGTGTAAGATTTTTCTGAAACTAGGCTTTCTTGAATTTTCAAATGCATATACTTTGTTTTTGTTATCTTGGACGAAAATATGTAGCCGCTAAAAATATTTTTTGCAACTTTACTACCCTATTTACTACGCTACCAAGGCAGCGCACTGCCTCGACTTAGCATGAGATTTATTCCACTATTTCCGACTCTGGTTCTCTCAGTACCAACTCAGACATCAAATCTGGCAAAAATGCTTGTTCCCCATCTTTGGATGTATCAGTTTGTTCTTCAGCAGCAGGTAGCCAGTTGATAAATGGTAGGGGTAACAGCGTGCTGAGGTTAGTAATTACCACCAATAGCCAAAGTGACTCAAAGTTCGTTGCAGTGATGCCTAGCCAATAGGTGATTAATGCCCCAAATGCATGGGAAACTGTTGCTGCTGAATTAAACACCGACATTAACAAGGCAAATAATGTCGCTTCCACACCAGAAGGACAAAGCCTTGCTGCTAGAACCATCACTTGCATAAAGGCAATTTTCCCCATCACAGTGAGAATCAGGCTATCACCCAAACTAAACCAGTGGTCATCTATACCCAGTAGCCTGTTTGTGTGAGTCACTAACAACAGCATCGTCATCCCCAAAATTGACGAAAGGACGGTACTCCAAGCAAAAATCACGCGAAAAGGGATGCTTTTGAGGAAACGTTGAAAAATCCAAACACCTGCTAGAGAAGCGAAACTTGTCACCAAGTGTACTCGCCCCAAAAATTCTGGTTCAAAGTGGAGTTCGTTAGTAGCGAAGTAGAAAAAGGCTGAGTCAGCATTTGGGGTAGCTTGCCAGATGAAGATAAACGCCGTTGGCAGCCAAATTCTTTTTTGGCTAATGGCTTGGCGTAGCTGCCCCAGTTGATGTTTGATTGGTAAAGAGTTGGCCTGATTAATATCTTGAGCATCTTTGCTAACGGGGGACTCAGCAATTAACCAAGCTACCCCTGAGACTATGAGAGGAAATAAGGCGGTAATTCCAAAAACAGTACGGGTAGTAAAGTATTGCAGCAACAGACCGCTAAAGTATGCTGTTATTAAACCTCCGATCGCAGAAGCACCCCAACACAGAGATTGTAATGAACCGGCTTTTGCTTGCGATTCACCTCTAGCCCGTTCCACAACTAGCGAGTCAACTATCACATCACTCATGGCGACGGAGAGAGAACCAAGAGCGATCGCTAACGTAGCTGCCCAGCTAGTATGAACTATTGTGGCCAGACTTACCCAGGAAGCAGTTCCCAATATCCCAGATAAAATCAAGTAAGGACGCCGACGATAGCCAAATATAGGCAAGCCATCAGAGATAAAACCAAACACCGGCTTGATCATCCAAGGTAGGAAAACAATTCCCAATAGCGCCGATACCTCGACTGGACTCAGCAGTAGTTCATCTTTGAGGAAAAAGCTAACGGCTAGACGCGATAGCCCTAAAATTCCTTGGACAAAATAAACAGTGAGAATTGCAATTAACTCTGCATTGGGTTCATTACCCAAAAAGATTTTTTGTGTTAATGAATCTTTGACCTTGGACAAGCCAGATGATTGAAGCACCATTCGATAAATATTTTTTAAGTTTTATCTACTTTTCTATCATATCGATTCTGAGGAGGTGGGTTTTATGTAAACTTTTTCCTTTTATTTCTTCTGTGAGTATTATTTAAGGCTTTTTTAACAACTTTTCTTTCTTCTTGCAAGACTGCGCTTAAGCTGCCTTGGATGTACTCTGACTTTGAAAGCTTGCTATGCGTTGTGTTGACTGTAGGAGAAGGGCAATCATAAATCGCAAAAAGATTAGGGAGAGCTTACCTAAGTAAGCTCTCCCTAATTTGTCTTTAATATTGAATTGTCATCGGAAGTTCTGAAATCCTTGTACAGCCTGGGAGTATGTGTAGAGAAAATCAGGAAAATCTTACTGACCTAGGATTGATATATTTAATGAGTTTATCTAGACACTTTGCAACTTCTTGTTCTTGCGCTTGCGTAGAAACATACCACCTACAGCCAGCATACCTAAGGTAATACTAGGCTCAGGAACAGCTTTAGGGTCAAAACCTGTAAATCTGTCAGTTCCTAGATGGAAAGAATGGTTATCGCTTTCAAATCCACCACCACCAGCTTGGGTAATGACAATTTTGTTGAAAATATCGTTGCTACTATCTGAGTAGAAGTGAAGGAAGCCATTTCCTTCACCACCATGCTGTGATGCATGAACTGGAGCAACTGGGTTCACATCCTCAGTTGTAAATGATTTGATCAGAGTATCGCCATTGTAGAATGAAAAAATGTTACTGGCACTGATAGCTCCCCAGTCAATACCAAAATAATTGAGGGAACTTTCAAGATTAATTGTGACTTTATCACCATTGAAAACTGCCAAATACTTACCAACATTGACCTCACCGTTTGCTCCGGCAGGTGCCCATACATCTGACCTTACACTGCTGTTTTGACCAGTTTCAAATGAGTACTTAGCAAAACCAGTGGTTGGTGCTTGACCATTATTGAAGTCAACAGTTTTCGTACCAGGAAGCTGAGTAAACTCAGAAAAAGCACCTTGGTTCGTTTCTCCATTGGGGCCTGCAATCCCTGTAGTCACCTGGAAGGAAATAGCCTGGGCAGAACCTGCATATATAAATGAGGAGATTGCAGATAAAGATAGAGCAGCGATGCAAGCAATTTTTTTAAGAGACATAATTTTGAGATTCTGTATTTTTATTTGTTGATAAATTCGTTGTGCGGCTTGAATTCATTATGTAATGGCTTGCAGGAGAAACAACAGGATGAAATTACTGGATTTGTGTTTGCCGATAAATCCATATATTGGGTAAATATTTGGCTCTCTTCTCGATGCTAAATAAGTATTTTTACTTTTCGAAAAAGTGGATAAAGTATTTGTTCTTTATCTGAAGATAAAAAAGTTGCAAAGCTTGACCATATATCAAGAATTTATATCTTTGGATATTGTCCTTGTTAAGGATTAATAAAGTTAACAGATAACCCTGCTTGCCTGATAAATAAAAATAGATTCGTGGTGATTGTTATTGGTTTTGAGATTCTTCCCTTGCTCTACCTACATCATCTTTCTCCACTCAACTATGCCACCTGAGTTTTTTTGACATGGGTAGTAACATGAATTAAACTACCTCTTGCAATCAACAAAAGAATCTTTGTCAATGCATCTGACTGAAGAACCTGCTGTCCCTACTCGCGTTATCGGTTTAATTAGTGGCACATCCGTAGATGGCATAGACGCTGCGTTGGTAGAGATTTCCGGTACAGAATTGGATCTCAAAATTGAGTTGCTCACCGGGGCAACGTATCCCTATCCAGCCGGACTCAGAGAAAAAATATTGGCAATTGGTGCAGGCGTTGCCATCTCAATGCCAGAATTGGCAGAAATAGATGATGCGATCGCTCAAGTCTTTGCCCAAGCAGCCCAAAATATTCAAATTGGTCATCAGCCAGCTACTATCATTGGCTCTCATGGTCAGACGGTTTATCATCGACCACCTGCGGATAGGGGAATAGGGAAAAAAACTACTCCTGACTCCCCACTTCCTAGTACAGACGCGATTAATCGCATCTCTGCCCACTCCTCACTAGGTTACAGTCTGCAATTAGGGCGCGGTGAATTAATTGCCCATCTTACGGGCATTACAACTGTGAGCAACTTCCGCGTTGCTGATATCGCTATTGGTGGTCATGGTGCGCCTCTCGTGCCGAGAGTAGATGCCTATTTGCTCAGTCACCCTCAAGAGGGCCGTTGTATTCAAAACATTGGTGGTATTGGTAATGTCGCTTATATTCCGCCTCGTTATGGCAACTGGCTCTCAAAAATTCGTGCTTGGGATACTGGTCCAGGAAATAGTCTATTGGATCTGGCGGTAGAGCATTTAAGCGCTGGTACTAAAACTTACGATGAAGATGGCAATTGGGCAGCGAGTGGTACTCCTTGTCATCCATTGGTAGAACAATGGCTTAACCAAAACTATTTTCATCTACCGCCACCCAAATCTACAGGTCGAGAGTTATTTGGTGTGACTTACATACATCAGTGTTTAAAAGATGCCCAAGCATACCAACTCAATGCTGCCGACATACTGGCAACTCTCACAGAACTTACAGCAGCTTCAATTGTTCATAGTTACCGCACTTTTTTGCCGGACATGCCACAGCGGGTACTATTATGTGGCGGTGGTAGTCGCAATCTCTATTTGAAACAAAGATTACAGTTGTTGTTGGCATCAATACCAGTTTCGACTACAGATGAAGTCGGTTTGAGTGCAGATTTTAAAGAAGCGATCGCCTTTGCAGTTTTAGCCTACTGGCGACATTTGGGTATTCCTGGCAACCTACCTACTGCTACAGGGGCACCTCAAGAAGTGCTTTTGGGAGAAATTCACCAAGGTCAGGACTCAGTACTGAGTAGGGGGTGGGAGAGTAAGGGAAAAATTCCTAACTCTTAACTCTTAACTCCTAACTCTTAACTCCTAACTCAGCACTCACGACTCGGCACTGCTATAACTGTAGTCTTGGCGGCACTCGATCAAGACAGGGAATATAGAAGGTGGCTCATACTTTTTTATTGGAACCAGGACGCTGGGCAATGCAAGGAAATTGGCTAGAACGAAATGGTATGCCAATCAGCGTCAAGGGTATGACCTTGGTAGCTTGGAATCGAAATAACTGGTTCACTATGGCTACAAAGCTGATATTCCCAGGTAGCGATCGCTCAGAAATCTCTCTGCAATACAAGGGGCGGCTGCATGAAGGAGAGCGCCAGTATACTTTTTTACTGCAACATAATATTTTGGGGCAAGTTGAAGGTGAAGGCTGGATTGGTTTAGATACTATTGTGCAACGTTACTGGGTAATAGGCGATCGTCAGCGTCGTAGTGGCTTTGAAACCCTGCACCGGATTTCGGAAGATACATACTACCTCAGTAGTGGCATCTTGGCTGGTCATTTTTTAACTAACACAATGGAAGCTAGCCTAGAACGTCAGTCAAGCTAAAGACAGCGCAGCCGGCTGTGTTTCTGCCGATCAAACAACTCTGACAACGCACTGGTTTCCTAATGTCCAATGTCTCATGCTTGACCTTAATGAGTGATTATTTATTCTCACTTACCTACTGAGTTGTATACTAAAAAAGAAATTATCAAATTATTGTTAGACTTTTAGTATTTTTACCGAACCGTGTAGTCTGGAGTCCAGTTTCATGAATCCTAAAGTATCTGTCATTATCCCTGCTTACAATACTGAAGCTTATATTGCGAAGGCAATAGAGTCAGTCTTAGAGCAAACGCTTACAGATATTGAAGTTATCATAGTCGATGATGCTTCAAGTGATAAAACTGTAGAAGTCGCTAAAAGTTTTACTGATCCACGTCTCAAAGTAATAGTTAATCAACAAAACCTTGGGGCTGCTGCTGCGCGTAATTGTGCCTTAAGAGCAGCCCAAGGAGAATGGATTGCTGTGCTTGATTCAGATGATTGGTATGCTCCTGAAAGATTAGAAAAGCTTGTGTCACTGGCAAATGAAAGAGATGCAGACATGATTGCGGACGATCTTTATTTAATAAAGGATGGCGAAACATCTCCTTGGAGCACATTGATTCAAGAAAGTGAAAAACATATAGATAAAATTCTCCAAATTGATATCGTTTATTTTGTAGAAACTGATGTCTATGGACAACCAGGTTTGCATCTTGGTATAAGCAAGCCTCTATTCAAACGAGAATTTCTGGTTAAGCACGGCATAGAGTACGATGATGCCATCAGGATGGGCCAAGATTTTTGGATTGATATGAAATGCTTAATCAAAGGGGCTCGCTTTTTCCTTGAGCCAAAACCCTATTATTTCTACCGTTCACGCCCCGGTTCTCTTGTACATAAAAGCCAATTGTCACGTCTAAATCAATACTTGAATGCTAGTAGTTCTTTCATGCAACAAGAAGTTGTGAAAAAAAATCCAGCTTTAATGCGTGCTCTGTCTTATAATAATTCAGTCTACAAAAAACATTTAGCTTACCTTCAAGTTGTAGAGCCTCTAAAAGAAGGGAAATGGGTAACAGCATTGACAGAAATGGGTAAAAATCCGTACTTCTTTTATGATTTTATTTCCCGATTGTCCAATATTATCGAACGTCGAATTCAATATTATGTAATGGGTAATAAATCAGTTTTTGACATTTCTTATAATATACAGAGAGAGCGAAAGAGTAACAATTAGTACTATCACAGTTCCCTCAAGAAATAATCCATCCTTACGTAGTCAGAATTAGCCTGGAGGTTAAAAATCTGGTCAGGCAATAAGTATTTTTAATTATCCCTAGTTACAAAATAAACGCAGAGAATAGCTTTGCTGGAGGTAGGAGCAAAGTACTAATTAAGCAAAACTTTAGTTATGGGTCATTGCTCACTAACATAACCTGAGTTTGACGAACCTCTCCCTACCTTGAACTTAAGTTCAAATCTGTACCTCTGCCACTCGAAGAGGGACTGTTTTGGGTAGTAAAACTTCTTTTTTAGAGGTCTTTTTATTGGGCTAATTAGGCGGATACTATATGAGCCGTCGAATTCACGTTAAAATAACAGTCAAAAATCCTAATAAGCTAAAGCATTATTTACGAGGCATAAGGGGTTGGAGCTTAAAAAATCTGCCCAGCACGGCTTCATGTCGCCTCCTCAGGCTTTATTGATATTTAAAACTCCGCACTCATTACACAGTTCTTAGAACTCTGTGGTGAGTGTGATGCTACCTAATTAAGGTTTTTGGCAGATCCTAGAGTTATCTATTTAGTCAAAATTGGGCAAACTAAAATTACACCACAATGAAAGTAGCAAAATGGTACAAAGCGTCATTATAAATCTACCCGTTCTGCTTGTTTGATCTGACATGTTGCATCAGTTCTTTTCACCGTCTCGGTTGCAAACTGCCAGAGAATGGTTTCAATCTTCTAAAAGAGGACTGAAAAAAGCCAGTACAGCACTGCGTAAATATACCAACAATTGTAAATCGCCAAAAAGCCTAGCCTCTAAGCTTTTTAGCTTTTATCTTCTATTTGTGCCTTGCGGTACGAGCCTAGAAAGTCATTTCTGGGCGCAATAATTCAGATATCAGTTTGAATGCACCTTATCTCCCAAACATTTACAACCTGCTTTTGGATTCAAATTCTCTATGTCAGACCCCAATATTGGTCGCTTACTCAGCAAACGCTACCAACTCCAGGAGTTAATCGGTACTGGAGCAATGGGTCGAGTTTATCGTGCTAAAGATACTTTGTTGGGAGGTGTACCTGTTGCGGTTAAGTTTCTCGCTCTATCAATCCAAAATGAAAAGATGCGATTGCAAGACCGCTTTGAGCGAGAAGCAAAAACCTGTGCTTTACTAGGGCAAAAAAGCATCCACATTGTCCGAGTCATGGACTATGGCGTAGATGACAATAACACCCCGTTCTACGTCATGGAATACCTACAAGGACAAAGCCTGAACAATATTATTCGTAAGCAACGACTGCCTTTACCAAGATTCCTGAGTATGGCGCGTCAACTCAGCCTGGGGTTACAGTGCGCTCATGATGGCATCCCAGTTGAGGGTAATATTTGCCCAATTATCCATCGTGATGTCAAGCCAAGTAATATGCTGGTGATTCAAGACCCCAGTTTCGGAGAATTGGTCAAGGTTCTAGATTTTGGTATTGCTAAGTTATTACAGTCAGATGGCGACCATACAAAATTCTATTTGGGGACATTGGCTTATTCTTCTCCCGAACAGATGGAGGGTAAAGAATTAGACAACCGTGCTGATATTTATAGTTTGGGTGTCATGATGTTTGAGATGCTCACAGGCAAAATGCCACTGGTGGCACCAACTCACTCTTTTGGAGCATGGTATAAAACACATCACTATCAAAAACCACGTTCTTTTGCTGAGGTTGCGCCCGGATTAGAACTACCCAAAGAAATCGAAAATTTGGTGATGAGTTGTCTAGCTAAAGTAGCACGCGATCGCCCCCAAAGCATCACTGAAATTCTCAGAGTTTTAGCATCTCTAGAAAAGCCTGAGCATCCACGCAAAATTAAGCAAGACAGCCATGCCCTAGTTCCTGCTACTACAGCCAGTACCGAGCTTGAACAAAAGACAAAAGCCGATTTGCGGGCATCTTGGTCAAACGATGAAATCGCTCGTGCCATTTCCTGGCCCCAAAATAAACCAGTTGCCGATATTGTGTTTCCCCAACCCATTAATAGTAATGGGGAGCTTTTACCAGCTCTGTGGGTAATGCTACCGCAAGAGGAAATTCAAAAGCGCTTACTCTGTACCCGCTATAACCAATTTCTTTTCATCTCTATTCCCCATCCTATGCTGCTATGGATTACTGTCATCTACAACCGCAAACATGGCGCGAAATGGTTACCTTACTACCTTGATCTCAAAACCAGTCTTGGTCAAGAAATTGCCCGGTTACTACAGCACACAGGTTGCTACCGCCTTTTATTCTTTGCCCGAGAAACACCAAATTGCTGTACCCATATCTCACTTTCCAGCGTCGCTTCTGCCCAGCGCCAACGCCTGCAAGAGTGGGTCGCAATGAGCAACACATTGATATCCTCTGCCGATCCGCAAATTAGTAAAAGCTTACTCAAAAGCGAGTACGAAAAGATTAAGCCTCAAATTCTCGCAAAACTGGAAAGTATTGATACAGATTCTCCATACGATCTTTCCAGCTAAGAATAATTTCTTAATATTACATGTTTTAGATGTAACTAAGGGGCGATCGCTCAAAGAATGTAAACTTTTATAAACAAAATATATATAAAGATGTAAGTTCTAGTTATATGTATAAGGAGTGAAAACACTAGTTGCCAAATCATGGCTATCTAAATTCTCTTTCAATCTTCCTATGTACATATTTTGGAAAATTGAAAATTTACGCAGGTTAATTCTCACACTAGACGAACGAAAAGCAAGTCTGGCTAAAGTAAACAGTAAATTTGTCCTACAGAATTCAAGTAAGTCTAGACTCTAGCAGATGTATCGTCAAAAATTTTAGTTGTTGGTTTTTTGAATTGAGTTTTTGCCCAACCATTGCACAATTGGTTATCGAAGTTGACGCCCCGACATCCCCAGCTCTTTTCCTCCTTGGAACCAAGCAAGAGAAGGAGGTCGCCCACTGCGACAGTAGAACGACTCTATGCCATAGTGGAACCGGAATCTAAGCCCCACTGGTGCTTAAGAAGCTCTTGATAAGTTGCCTCGCGCACGACCATTTGCTCATAGAGCTTTACCAAAAAGTCTTTAGCTTGATCATGGCTCATATTTTGCACCTGAGTAGCAAATGAGCAGATGCTGAATTGCTGTTCCAAGGATAGTTTCATTGGTTGGTTCATAATTAACTCCGAAAAAACAACGCGTAAAGGTGATATGGGTCACAGAAGTCCAAATGGGATAAGAATTGGACTTGTAACTGTCCAACATTTGTTCCTCCGTATTAAGAAAGATAACAAGTGTTTGACAGATTGCCCACATCCTAAGTGTGGACTTTTTCTGGTCTGACATCTTGCACCTAAGCCTACTGATATACCACCCAAGTCAGTTGAGCCATATTCCAGAAAATAGGCTGCCCTTGACCTCAGATAAGGTATAACTACCTCCCTGCCTCCTTCCTGATTTGCAGAACCTCCTTTGAGGAGAAGCTCAGTTGTTATCCTTAACTCTCGATAGTTTTTCCTAAACAGAAAAACTAAGATGTTTCATCCCCAAGTATGCAGGAAACTTTGGAGGGATAGGAATTTTGAGGAGGTTGGGGAATGTAATGGTAATAAGCGTGAATTATAGTCGCTCTACCTTATTAAGTGCAAGATGTCAATTTACTAATTTATGCTAAATTCAGCCTCCTTAGGTCACTTTGGAGGCTAAAAATATTTGTATCAAATTGTAAAAAGGAAAAATGCTCACGCTGAACAAATTGCTGAGTATATCTACCGGATTTGACCAATCACCAATGATCAATGAATTTTTAATCGAGTGAGACGATGACAACTGTGATGTTATCGTGTCCTCCGTGCTCCTTAGCAGCCTCAACTAGAGAGATGGCGGCTTTATCAAGCCAAGGAGTGTTTTGGAGGCAGCTAGCAATCTTCTGTTCGACAAGTTCTTCTGTGAGACCATCACTACATAACAGCAAGCGATCGCCAGCTTTTACATCTAGTGGTTGCACATCAATTTGATGCAAATCTTCACGCCCCAAACAGCGCGATAATACATGACGAAAAGGATGTAATCGTGCTTCATCTAAGGTGATGTCACCGATTTTGATTGCCCGTGCTACCCAAGTGTGGTCTTCCGTTACCTGTTCTAATTGTGACTCTCGGAAGCGATATAGCCGCGAATCGCCAACATGAGCGCACCAGGGCGATTCTGGGGAGCGAAAAATTACCGCTACAACCGTTGTACCCATGTCAGCGCGTTCGGGATGATTTTGCTGATCGTGTAAAATCGCTTCATTCGCACCCCACAAAGCTTGCTCTAGCAATTCTTGAGAAGATTTTGAAGATTCCCAATTTGCCAGCAAATATGCCTGAATTTCTCCAGTGGCAATGCGACTTGCTTCCTCACCTCCCGCATGACCACCCATACCATCGGCAACAACGAAAAACCGCCCCTCTGGGTCGATATAGTAAGCATCCTGATTATTAGAACGAATAAGTCCCGGATCGCTAAAACCCGTGAAATTAAGTTTCATAAATTATTTTTGCAACAATTAATACATACGATCGTAACGGTCAAGGCGTAAAAGTAGTCTGATCAGGATCACTGAAAGCACTGCTGCAATTAAACCAGGCACTAGTGCCCACCATACAGACTTACTAACCACTAAGATCGTAGCTGAAAGTGTGAACCCACTGATTAACAGAGCATAACTTATTGAGAGCTGAATACTGCTCTGCCGCCGCAACAGGCGTTCAGTTTCGATAGACCGAACACGCAGGCGCATGTCTCCCCGTTCTAGCTTTTCTAGGGTATCCTCTAACCTACGTGGTAGACCAAACGCGGTACTACTTACCTGAGCTGCTTGACGACTTAATTCGTTAATAAAGCTATTCCCCTCAGAACCATTCATATCGGTCATAAGCTGCATTGCATATGGTTTGGCAACTTCCATAAAGTTAAACTCTGGATCTAAACCTTTGCCTACCCCCTCTAGGGTAGAAAAAGCTCGCATCACAAAAGTGAAGGTTGCTGGAAATCTAAATGGCTGATTATAAGCTATTTCATAAAGGTCGTCACTGATTGCTGCCACCGATTGGTTTTCAAAAGGCTTATCCATGAAATGATCCAGCATGTACTGGACGGAACGCCGCACTGGACCCATATCATCCGTTGGGGCGATCGCGCCTAAATCGATCAGAGACTGCACAACGCGATCGCCATCTTTTTGAGCAATGCCAAACAGTGTTTGCATCAGTCCTTCGCGGACATTGGACTTAATCCGCCCCATCATACCGAAATCGTAGAATATCAGAGCACCACTTGCACTGATGGCAATATTGCCTGGGTGAGGATCGGCGTGGAAAAAGCCACTATTGAGCAACTGTAGTAAGTAAGCTTGAGCGCCTTGACGAGCGATCGCCTTTCGATCCAAACCTGCTGCTTCTAAAGCTTCGTATTGGCTAATTTTAATTCCAGGGAGATATTCTAAAGTCAGTACTCTGGACGTGGCGTAACGCCAGTATATTCTTGGGACGTTCACCCAATCGTAGCCGCGAAAGTTCCGGCGAAAAGTATCAGCGTTACGACCTTCATTGAGATAATCAATTTCTTCCCAAAGAATGCGACAACACTCTTCATAAATACCCAACCAATCTCGCCCCCTTCCCCATTTAGGATGGTTTTGAAAATAGCGGGTAATTCCCTTGAGAATCTGTAAATCTATTTCAAATAACTTTTTTAGTCCAGGACGTTGCACCTTGACAACAACCGATTCCCCAGTATGCAGCACAGCTTTGTGTACTTGCCCCAAGCTAGCAGCAGCTAAGGGAATAGGTTCAAAATTATGGAATAGCTCAGGAATTTTCTTGCCTAGTTCTTTCTCAATGGTCGCTTCTACTTGCTCATAGCTAAATGCCGGTACTTTGTCTTGTAACTTGGCTAATTCTTCTACATATTCAATAGGGAATATATCAGCACGGGTAGAAAACAGTTGCCCAACTTTGATAAAGGTTGGTCCTAAATCCAGCAGGGTATTACGAATCCAGACCGCTTGGGTTTTGCGTCTTGCAGCTTGCTTTGCCTCAGTCACGCCACCCGGATAACTCCAAGATTTGTTGTATAGCCAAAGTTTGAACAATAAGGTCAAGACAAAAGACCAAATGTCCACAAAACGCCGTCTGCTAGAGTAGTTTTCCCGATTCCAACGGTATGCCTTATCTGAATAACCTTGTTCCATATGCTGTGTGTACCGTTGGTTTGCAACCGAATCACTTGGAAGAAAAGACACTCTGATTCCTAAACTGTTTTTGATAAAGTGCCATTTGTTTTTTGTCCTTTGTCATTTGTGGATAATTTTTGGTCTAATAACTCATGACCAATGACCAATGACTAATGACTAAATTTATGCAGAAGTTCTGCGGTAATGTTGCAATTCTGTTCGTAACAGCGCAATTTCTGCTCGCAATTCATCAATATCTGCTTGCAAGTCGCCTGAATCAGAACTAGCTTTTCCACTACTTGTAGTAGCTTGACCAGCATTAGCTGCTTCTGCTGCCCGATTTGCCCGCTCTACGACT
The DNA here is from genome assembly GCF_047228265.1 of Nostoc sp. UIC 10607. NCBI lineage: Bacteria > Bacillati > Cyanobacteriota > Cyanophyceae > Nostocales > Nostocaceae > Nostoc > Nostoc sp. UIC 10607. The sequence continues at coordinate 100,148 of NZ_JBIQNW010000005.1, forward strand.
TCTTCTGTAAACTGGCGCAACTGCTCTCTAGCTTCTGCATCAAATTTGCCCAGATCACTCAAAGCATCGGTCAAAGCGACCTCTAAACGCTCATTAACTACTTCAGCTACTGCTCTGCCTACGAAAAAGGCTTGCACAAGGGGGTTACTCATAAATTTTTGTTACGTTGATCCGCAAGAGAATTATAACTTGCCTGTATGCTTTACGGCTTCTGCTGAGGAGTTAGAGATTTACGTGACGCAATGTGCGACTTCAGCCCTAACGAATAGAATTCGCGGAGTTTACGGGCACACAAACGAGGGCTACACCGACCTGGGATCAAATATTATCGTGACATTATAGTAAATCTCGATAATATTGGTCTGGTCTACTGGGTAAATAGGTGGTCATTTGCAAGGCTTGCTCTTTCAATTTGAAACTTTGAGTAATATTAATCCGGCTGAGGAAATCTAAATCGTGGGAAATTACCCAAAGCGCTCCTTGATAGTCATTGATACCTATTACCATTTGTTCAACAGTTTCAATATCCAGGTTATTAGTTGGCTCATCGAGAATCAGCAGATCGATTTCTGAGATACTGATCATAGCGATCGCTAATCTTGCTAACTCACCTCCACTCAGTACAGAGGCGCCTTTGTGAACGTCATCATATTTAAAGAGGAAGTGTCCCAACTGTTGACGTAAAAGCTGATAGCTGAGATTAGGATTAACAGCTTGCATATTTTTCAAAAGTGTGTATCGGCGATTTACCAATTCGTAGGTTTGATCGAGATATACAGCTTTCATTGTTGGTGCTAGCAAAACCTCACCTGAGTCCAAAACTGCTGTTTGGTTTTCCATTCCCAGAATAGCCTTTACCAGGCTCGATTTACCAGAACCGTTTGCGCCGATAATGGCTATGCGATCGCCAGATGATACATGCAGTTGAATATTTTGAATCAATAGCCGTTCTGATATCCTAAGATTTGCACCCTGGATATTAATTAGATTTCTGCGCTTTTGATTTTTTTCTTCTAGCTGAATACTCGTTACTTTGGTAGTTTTGACCTTCGTCTCTGCAACCTTTTGATTCGCCTTTGTTACTGCTGCTTCATGTTTCTTTTTCGCAGTTCCGGTAGACACCTCAGCTTTGGTTTTAATCAGCCCTGCTGCCATTCTATCAATACTGCCATTCAGAAACTTGGCGCGACCGTTGCGGCTAGATTGGGCTGCGCATTGCTGTTCTTGCATAGCTGTGGCTTGGGTACGTTTGAGTTCCTTTCTGGCAGCTTCGTACGATCGCAATGCTGCTTCTAACTCGATTTCTTTCTGTTCTCTATACTGAGAAAAATTGCCTCCATATACCTTTATTCCAACAGGTGTAAGTTCCCAAGTAACTTGTGTTACTTGGTCTAAGAAAAAAGGCTTGTGCGAGACAATCACAAACGCGCCAGTAAAATTTTGGAGAAATTGCCTTAAACTTTCTAACGCTTGCAAATCCATGTGGTTGGTTGGCTCATCCAGCAACAGTAAATTTGGTTCTTGAGCTAAACCGATCGCTAGAAATAGTTTTGTGAGTTCTCCTCCACTCAAGTTAGTAATTGGTAGAGAAAAATCAATACTTGTATCAAATTGTGTTTGCAAAATATCCTCAATCTTCCACCATTCATCAGAAGTGGAAATCAAAAAGTTAAGTACTGTATCTGCTGTTATTTCTTGTCTGATATTGCTGATTTGTGGCAAATAATAGACAACACAATTACGCCAAACTGAGCCTGTATTGGGGCTAATTTGACCTGCAATTATCTTGAGTAGGGTTGATTTTCCTACACCGTTGCGACCGACTAAAGCAATGCGATCGCCTGCTTCGATACTCACCTGAATTTTTTGAAACAAAGTTCTATCTAAGCTGATTTCGTAGGCTAAATTATCAGCTAATAATATTGATTTTTTCGGCATTCTTCTCAAACCTCAATTCGCAAACTTCCACCCGCGTGTTCACAACAATTACGGGTAGATTAGACACAAAAAAACTTAGCCGCAGATAGTTGCCAAGCGGTTCAATGTAGATACGAGTGATGACAATATTTTTAGTACATGACTATGTGAAGTAACCCTGTCAAACTAGTTGCGTTTATTCTTCGTTGACATTTGTTGCTTTGGCGCAACAAGTGTTTGGTACTACTTCATTTGTGCTATCTCGTTGGAGTTGTGATGAGGTTTGATATTGACTACAGTCTAGCATGAAGGTATTTCGGAAGGTAGCGATCGCTTTTTTCTTCTCTGTGCTCTCTGTAGTTAAACTGCGCCTGTGTTAAGCCTTAATTTTATGATTTACCCCATCCTCAAAATCGGCGATTACCTAGGGTATGCTATGCGATCGCTAACTACAACACTGCTAAAATAAATCCATAACTACTTGATGCCGTATCCATTCTATGACCATAGCTCAAGAATTAGATTTTCAAGAAGGCATCTGTCAAGATGTTATATTTCCCCCTGGTGATTTATATAGTGATGAGCCTCCCTTGGAAAGCGAACTTCATCTAGAGCAAATCATGCTCTTACTCAAATGCCTAAAATGGTTGTGGCGAGATAGAAATGATTTCTATGCGGCGGGAAATCTGACTATTTACTACAGTCCACGCCAACGCAAATCAGAACACTTCCGGGGGCCAGACTTTTTTGTAGTGCTGGGATGTGAACGTAAAACCCGTAAAAGTTGGGTAGTCTGGGAAGAAGATGGCAAATATCCGAATGTAATTCTGGAAATTTTGTCTGACTCAACAGCGAATACTGACAAAGATTTAAAGAAAAAAATCTATCAAGATACCTTCCGCACACCCGATTATTTTTGGTTCGACCCTTACACACAAGAATTTGCGGGATTTCATTTAGTAGATGGAGAATATCAACCTTTACAAGCAAGTGAACAAGGATATTTGTGGAGTCATCAGCTAGGGTTATACTTGGGGGTTTATGAAGGTTTATTGCGGTTTTTTACACGAGATGGGCAACTAGTACCAACACCGGAAGAAACGGCAGATCAGATACAACAAAAAGCTGAACAAGCTGAACAAAAAGCTGAACAAGCTGAACAAAAAGCTGAACGTTTAGCAGCAAAACTACGGGAGTTAAATATCGATCCAGAGACAATTTAGACCAGAGCTATTTCATTTAGGATAGTTTTGCACTAAAAACTCCTCAGCTTCCGTCCTATCTTTAATCACTCCATCTAAGGCAGCAGCAACTACATCATCTAATATTTGCCGATATTGGGGGCCTGGTTTGTAACCAAGTTTCTTTAAATCATTGCCATTCAATAGTGGCTGCACATTAGCCAAAACAGTTAAATATTCCCAAATCTGATGTCTAAGCGATCGCGGACTTTGCAAAGCAATTAAAATCAGCATTGGTAAGTCGTACTGCCGCAACAACTGCACTACTTGACTGGGACTTTGACACTTAGGCAAAGATTCCATCACCTCAGTTTGGGCAGAAGCCAAGTTTTGCAAGCGTTTAATGCTATCTTCTTGCAGTTGCAGATTTTTTGCTACTTTCGCTCGATATTGTGTTGCTAGATGGGCGATTAAGGCTTCTAAGCGCATTTCCCAATGGATGAGAGTTTGTTCAGCATCAAATCGCCGCAAGCAGCGTTCTAGCAAAAGTAGTTGTCGCAGGAGTTCTGCGTCTAGCTGGAGGGTAGGATGGATACATTGCAATGCCCCTAAGTTATCGAGTAACTGCAAAGCCGATTTCCAGTAAGGAGCTTCTAGAATGTGCTTTAATTCTGTTTTTAGTCGAGTTTGCAGAGCTGGAGTTTTGCTATTCTCTTGAGCAGTGCGATCGTAAACACCACTGTTGATGGCATAGCGGATAAACTCTTCAGTTTGCGGTTCAATTTGAAATCCAAAGCGCACGGCAAAGCGCACGCCACGATAAATCCGGGTGGGATCTTCGATAAAGCTGTTGGGGTGTAAAACCCGAATTTGCTTGGCTTGTAAATCTAGTAATCCGCCAAAAAAATCGAGTAATTCACCAGCACGGGGAGTAGTGAGGCGCAAGGCGAGGGCGTTGATGGTAAAATCTCGCCGATACAAGTCTTGACGAATAGAACTAGCCTCAACTTCTGGATTTGCTGCTGGATAAGGATAGAATTCTGTTCTAGCGGTGGCAATATCTACCCATAAAGAATCTAATTCTGGGTCTTTATGCCACAACAAAGCAGCAGTTTGAAAAGCTCCGTGGATTTCTAAGCGGGCAACAGGATAAAGTTGCTGGAGTGCCTTTGCTAGTTCTACACCAGCACCAACATCTGCTGATTTGTGAAAGCCATCAACCACAAGATCAATATCTTTAATCATCAAAGTGCCCGATGCTGCTTTAGCTAATAGCAAATCCCGGACTGCACCCCCGACAAGATAAAGATGCCAACCTCTTTGTTCTGCTTCTTGCGATGCTATGGTGAGCAATTGCCACAGTTGCGGAGCAAGCCGATTTTGCAACTCAGTGCTGAGAGGAATTTTGAATTTTGTTAGTGCAGCGTAAGCCTTTGGCATGGCTTCTCTACGAGAGGCTGCGCCAACGCTTAGAGCGAGTCTGTGAGCGTCATTTTGAATTTTGAATTTTTGCTCTCTTTCTCCGTCTTCATCCCTTTCCTGATGTAATTCCCGCAAGACATCAGTACGAGTGACCAGACCAACTAACTGCTCATTCTCCAATACTGGTAAGCGTCCGATATCGTATGTCACCATCAGCGCTTCAATTTGTGGCAGTGTCGTATCTGGTGCAATCGTTTTGAGATTTGTGGTCATATAGCCTTTGACTGGCGCATGACTAAATCCGTGGTGCAAGGCTATATCAATATCCCGCCGCGAAATAATACCTACTAATTGCCCTTGAGCATCGACTACAGATAAACCAGAGTGTCCATAGCGCAACAAAATGCGCTGGGCTTCACTAATAGTAGTTTCAGGCAGAATTGTGCGAACAGGAGATGACATCAAGTCCCTAGCGGTGAGGGGATGAGGAATTTGTGCTTTTACCCCATCTAGGAGTTGTTTTAATATTGCCTGTGAATCAACTCCCCTTAAGTTGAGCGATGCGGCTTGTGAATGACCGCCGCCACCTAGAAGTTGGAATAATAGGTTAAGATTCGTTTTGGGAATTTGCGATCGCCCAATTACAGTTAAGCGTGAATCACTTTCACTCAAAGGATATTCATTAGCCAACAGTAGGGCATCAATTTCGGTTAATTCCACGAGTTCCGAAGCCAGACTCGATAGCCCCGGTACAAAACCATCTGTTTTCAGAGTTACCCAAGCAACCGTATATCCATGTAGACAGAGATATTCTAAACTTTCCAGTGCCTCAGTTAATAGCTGCTGCAATTGCGGAGATAATCCGGGGTCACGGTAGGTGGAAATTACTGATAAACTAGCACCTTGTTGCATCAACCAAGCCAAAGCTAAAGCATCCCGTGGTTTAGACTGGTCAAAAGTCAAAGAGCCAGTGTCAACGTGGATACCCAAACCCATCACAGTTGCTTCGGCAGGAGTCAAGGAAATTTCCTGCTGTTGCAATTGCTCCACGATCAAAGTTGTCGTGGCTCCTACTGAGGAAATATATGATTCCGTGGCAGGAATATCTGATTCTTGTCCTAAGTGATGGTCATAAATTATAATTTCTCTTACATAGGGTAAATCTAACCACTCAGCAGCTTTACCCAAGCGATCGCGGTGTTGCGTATCCACCACAGTCAGAGAACGAATTTTTTCTGGATTCACCGAACGGCGTTCAATCAGCGGATATTCATCCCGATGCAATGCTAAAAAATCCCGTACAGGAGGGTGAGAACCGCCAGTCAGCACAATCTTACTTCCCGGTAGTAGGCGCGTTAACCCTACCGCCGCTCCTAGTGCATCAAAATCTGCTGTTGTGTGGCAAAGAATTAAATCCATAGTTACGAGTCATTAGCCATTGGTACTTAGACAAAGGACAAATGACTAAAATGTTGCAATTTCTGCTAGCTTAAAAATAATAAGAAAGTGTCAGTGTCGCCCTTTAGGATATTCTATCCTTAGTATTTCGCTGTATTGGGAGAAGCAAAAATGACCATAATATTCCAATTTGCCTTGATAGGTCTAGTCCTATTGTCTTTTGTCCTGGTTGTTGGCGTCCCCGTTGCTTACGCCACTCCCCAAAATTGGGTTGAATCTAAAAAACTGCTCTGGGTTGGTTCCGCCGCTTGGATTGCTTTGGTGTTTTTAGTTGGTTTGTTAAACTTTTTTGTCGTGTAAGCGACGGCTTCGCTCTGGCGCAGGCACATAATATAAGAACTAGAGGGGCAGAAAAGCCAAGGTCAAAAACCAAAGGAAAAAAGGAGAAATTTTTTCCAATTTTCTTTTTTCTGACCGTGCTTTCCTGCTCCTCTACATTTTAATAAGAAATGTATATTGGCCAGAAGTATAGTTGATTAAGAGGCAGTCATGGCAGTTTTCGAGGGAACTTTTACCCAAACGGAGCCTTTACGGTTTGCAGTAGTGATTGGTCGATTCAATGACCTAGTTACCGGAAAGCTGCTAGAGGGATGTCAAGATTGCTTGAAACGCCACGGTGTAGATCCTAACCCCCAAGGCGATCAGGTGGACTATGTTTGGGTTCCAGGAAGTTTTGAGGTACCTTTAGTAGCTCGCCAACTAGCACTTTCCCATCGTTATGATGCTGTAATTTGTCTAGGTGCAGTCATTCGAGGACAAACACCCCATTTTGATTATGTATCCGCAGAAGTTTCTAAAGGCATTGCTGCCGCTAGCTTTCAAACTGGAGTACCAGTAATTTTTGGTATTTTGACAGTAGACACTATGCAGCAAGCCTTAGAACGGGCAGGCATAAAAGGTAATCATGGCTGGGATTATGCCCTGAACGCCCTAGAAATGGCAAGCCTGATGCGGCAATTGCGTTCTAACCTAGCAGAGCCATATTCTCGTAATAGCCAGTCTTTGCCAGCCTCTTTTCAAAGTGCCAGCATAGGTAATTTAACTGCGGAGTCAGAAGAACTAGGCTAGGGCGTCATTAGTCATTTGTCCTTTGTTATTCACTAATGACCAATGACTAATGACTAATGACTAATGACTAATGACTAATGACTAATGACCAATAACTAAATTAAGGGGTTGACAATCAGGGATGAATCTGCGATATTGATATATGGCAATTGATTGCGGGTATAGCTCAGTGGTAGAGCGTCACCTTGCCAAGGTGAATGTCGCGCGTTCGAATCGCGTTACCCGCTTCCAACTAAAACCTCTTGGACTTGATAATTCCAAGGGGTTTAGTATTTTTAGGGTGCGTTGAAGTGTTCGACGATTCGCACTACACTCTTGTGAATCGCTCCCTATGTAGACAGATTGAGCAAACAAATCGTCTACTGTCTCAATTTGAATATCGCCCACTCAAATCACGTTACCCACATGCTAAGAAATATAAAACCCAGCTTTAGACTGGTGTAGATATACATTAGCTTGGCTACAATCTGTATAGGTGTAATCAATTCGTTTTGTGTAGGGTGTATTACACTGGACTAAAAGTGGCTAGTTAAATAGTAGTGTAGTCAGGTGCAAAGCGTCTTGTAGCAGTGAAGTTAGCCACAATCTATTTGGAGAAAGATATTTGGAGAAAGAGTCACACACTCTGGCACTCTGGATGTTTTGGTAATTCCCGCTCTTGAAACGCTTGTGAAATGCAAGGAATAGAGATTAGACCTAATCCCGATCTAACCTTGATCACTGGATAGTAATATACAGTGACCCAAAGGTAAATTAGCGGGTTTGTTAGCGTCTGTTGTTTATGAGCGTAGCCTTCCCAAACGATTTGTTTTAGGAGTGGTCGCCCCGTAGGCTTAAAATTGTACCAGGTGTGTCAGCACAATAAATGCCCAAAAACGCAACCACATTACCTTTAAAGCGACAAATGAAGAGAAGGAAATTCTTAAATAAGATTGCCAGCTACGAGCAAAGATTACAAACAGATAACCTCGTACTGATATGGCAATTAGGACATTTAGAGTCGGTTGTATCTAGTGTTTGCAATCATGGCGATGTTTGCATCGCTTGTCCATCTTTATAAAGAGATAAGCCTTATCAGGCATTTACTAAGGGATCATATTCTCGTTGTTCGTGTAAAACACGCTCAAGTTATTAGAACGCTTGTGCAATCTCAAAAACCCGAAAAAATAGACTTTAATACCGAATACCCCTGTCCCTGTCGTCGCCGGGGTCAGTTAATTCCGATTACGCTGACAGAAGCATTTGGTTGCGATCGCTGTCAGCAAATCTTTGTAGTAGAAGATAATGGTCATGTCCTAGAACAGCTTTCTACCACCTATCCTTACAAGCGGGCTTGGCGTTGGATGGGAAATAGTTGGCATGTTGTCCATCCCCGCTTGGGAGAAAGCTATCTGCCTATAGCACTTGGCATTATTTTCGTGCTAGTGATTATATGGCTGCCATTAGCGCTGCGATTAGCAAATGGTTCCAGTATTATTGCTTGGGCAATGGTGGCGGTGCTATTGGCTATTCTGCCAGCGCTAATGGTCTGGCTTACCTACAGACGTTAACTCAATGACTGTTGAAGTTTTGGATGACCACCCCGAACCGATTACTAGCGCCCAACGAGCCTATCATGCTTCCCTAAAGTTAGGGATCACAAAGGGAGCAGACCGGAGTCGTGCAGTACTGGCAATGGCACAAGCCCTTGAGCGCTCATTTGACGACATTCTAGAAGCCAATACCTTGGATTTAGAAGCCAGTCGAGAAATGGCAGTGCCAGAGTTGATATTGGACTGGCTGAAGCTGACTCCCACAAGGCTAGAGATGACCGTGGACATTTTACAACGGTTGGGGGAATTATCAGATCCGCTGCGGCGCGTCAGAACCGCTGATTATCAACTGGAAGATTCCCAAAGTTACACCCAGTTAATGCCTTTGGGAGTGATTGGATTTATTTATGAAGCGTTCCCGGATTTAGGGGCGATCGCAGCGGGTTTTTGTATCAAAACTGGCAATAGTATTATTCTCAAAGGCAGTACTGAAGCTAGTCATTCTAACGCGGTCATCGCTGAGATCCTGCAAAGTGCGATCGCAGAAGTTGGTCTAGCTCCAGGCTGTCTAGAACTGATCACAGCAGAACATGGGGCTTCGATTCGGGATTTAGTTACCCAAGACCAGTATGTGAATCTAGTGATTCCCTACGGGCGCACTACCTTAATACAGCAGGTAGTACGACATTCAACTTGCCCAGTCTTAAAGTCAGCAATGGGTAACTGTTATCTTTACTGGTCGCTCAATAGCAGCTTAGAAATGGTGCGCTGGATGATTTTTAATAGCCATCAGAGCGAACCAGACCAAGTTAATGCCATTGAAAAAGTACTCATTCACCGCCAAGCATTGCCATCATCTTTAGCAGTTCTGTGGAACAGCTTGATGGAAAAAGGCTTTGAAATTAAAGGGGATGCAGAACTAGTAGAAGCCTTTCCCCAGTTGCAGCTGGTGAAGGAAGGCGAATGGGGAAACCCTTATTTAACTAGGACAGTAGCTTTTAAACTGGTGGATAGCTTAGAGGGTGCGATCGCCTGGATTAATGAACACAGCAGTGGTCATGCTGACTCTATCGTTACTGAATCCTATCAGGAAAGTCGGCAGTTTGCCTTAGGAGTTAACAGTGCTTCTACCTACATCAACACTTCCCCGCGGTTTTCCCGCAACCCCTCACGGGGAGATTCAGTATTTCTTGGCATGTCTAACCAAAAAGGTCATCGTCGGGGATTTATCAGCCTGGAAACTTTGACCACCGTCAAGCACATTGTTCAGGGGAATGGCAGATTTTAAATAATTCGTAATTCGTAATTAAAAAAGGGTTTGCCAAAAGTGCCTGTAGTGGCAGTTCTGTGGGGTCTAAATATCCCACCAAATTCTTCCCATGCTCCAATCCGACAACTGAGACTTGAATGCCTCTGTGAAAACCCTAGCTTCGTTTGTAGTCCAAAACGGACAACCAGGGGCGCATCTAAGTTAAGCGAATCTCATCAGTAATCAAACAAACCCCCACAGATTCTATTGGGGGGGTTTCAATATAGTATTAAATATGATTTTTACTATTAGAACATCTGAATTCGGATGTTGTTATCCTACATTTTTCTGCTGTTGGAATATGGCAATCCTATCTGAGTTCCCAAAACTGCAAGAGACTTTAAAAAAGGCGGATAATAGGGAAAATTTAGAATTAGTCGTAGACTATTCAAGCCTGAGCGATCGCCTGTCAAGGCTTATAGTGAATAAATTTTTCTGAAGAGTTATTTTGGCATTTCTTTGCAATACTTAACTAATTTATAATTAAAAAAAATTAACATAGATTAAAAATAATAACTAACATCATAATTTATTAAGTTCTTCAGGCTAAGTTGAGAGTATGCTTAATAATTGAAGTCTAGTTGAGAGTTTAAGTAACTAGGTGCAAATAAATCTAAACATTTGTTTACTTATTCATTTGTTTGAGTGTTAAATACTAAAAAACAAAGTTTATTTGTGCCAACTTACTAACTAGATTGTCGAGCAAGGCGGTAAAAATTTTACCAGAGCCAAGTACTAACAGCGAAAACAAAAGTAAACTTAACAAAAATTACGTAATATGATAAGAAGAATTTTGCTGGCTGTATCGGGATTGGGACACGCAGAAGAAATGCTCAAAACCCTGAGAGAAATCCCTTCAATTGAATCTGCAAAAGTTACAATTTTGCATGTTGTTCAGGCACAGAGTACTGCTGCTACTATGACAACTAAATGGGAAAATGGTGGTAAAATTCTGGCGAATGCCATCCAAACTTTGAACTTAGACCCTAGCCAAGTTTCTTCAATTTTGCGCGAAGGCGACCCCAAAGATGTAGTTTGCCAAGTAGCTGATGAAATCGACGCTGACTTGATTATTATGGGTTCACGCGGACTTAAGCGGCTGCAATCGATTTTATCGAACTCAGTCAGCCAGTATGTTTTTCAACTATCTTCTCGCCCCATGTTGCTGGTAAAAGATGACATTTATGTGAAAAGAATTAAGCGCATTATGGTGGCAATAGACAACTCTGATTCTGCAAAAAACTGCTTGAAATTGGCACTGTTTTTACTGCGAGATATTCAGGGAGGCCAGTTAATTTTGGCAAATGTTACTACAGACTTAGGCGGTAAAAAATCGGAAATAACTGAAGTTAGTTCAGACAAAAATCCAGTTTTAGCAGCCGCAGTTGCAGAAGCTGAAAAACAGGGCATCCAATCTCGTTCTTATATCAGCAGTGGCAAACCTGGTGAAGAAATTTGTCGATTGGCAGAGGAGTTGAATGTAGACTTATTATTGCTCGGTTCTCCTGATCGCCGCCCATCGATCGCTAAGAGTTTTGTCGATATAGACAGACTCATCGGATCTTCCTTGTCTGATTATGTTCGAGTCAATGCCACTTGTCCGGTACTATTGGCGCGGACGATCGCTTAAAGGCAAAATAGAGTTAGTGGTAGATAAATAAAAACCCCTACACTACTGGTGCAGGGGTTTTTTATTTGATACACAAACTTTTAACTATCTTTTCCACCTTCGCGGCTAGCAGTTTGGATGTACAGAATTAGTAAAAACACAGTGGGGACTAGTACGAACAAAATGCTCGCTACGAACCCCAGGTCATTAACTTGCATGGCAAGAAAGCCTCTCTTAAATTTCCAGTCAACAACATTAGGATAGCATCATCAATGACAGAGTTAGCCCAAATTTTTTACTTTCTCACATGCTAACCACGGTTGATCCCACAAAAGTTAAGGCTTCGTAACCACACTGACTGAGCCATTCACTAAAGTTTGACAGGCAAGGCGGTAATTTTCTGGCTTTTTTTTGAATTTTCGGTTTTCTACGTCTGTGCGGGGGGAGAGATTTTCTATTCCTTCGACTATTTCCACAACGCAAGTACCACACTGACCATTACCACCGCAATTGGTCATCTTGCCAATGAATGTATATATATCAATGCCATTTTGCATCGCTTTGAGCCGGAGATTTGCACCATCTGCCGCCACTACTTCTTTATTCTCTTTAACGAATTTGATATTACCCATAACTAATTCCTCCTTGACTCTAAGCTTGGCTTTCAAGGCTTCATATTGACATGGCTTGATTCACATCTTATTTATTATATTAAATCATTACAAAATATTAATAAATATTAATTTTATAAAATATATCACCACAAAAAAATAGAACAGGTATAGTACCTGTTCTATAAATTGAAAAATAGATTAACTTACCTAAATCCCACGGCTGCTTGCCAAACGAAAGCAAGCAACAAGAAGAATACGGGGATGACTGGGAGAACGTCCACCAAAGGATCAAAGATTTGGTAAGCTTCAGGCAGTTTTGCTAATAAAAGTCCTGCTTCCATGTTTGTTTAAATCCAACTATCCAACACAGCTTTCATAATTGAGAGATATCTTAACATGGTTTGGGTCTTGATCATTTGTCAATAGTCATTTGTAATTTCCCCCTCATCTGGTGCTGATTCAGATGAGTTAAGCCAGTGACCAAATTCTGTAACAAAGCGATCGCTCAATATTGCTTCTCTAATTTTTTGCGTAAAGCGAATTAGTTCGGTAATGTTGTGAATGCTCAACAAAGTATAAGCTAAAATTTCTTGCGATCGCACTAAATGAGATATGTAAGCCCGGCTAAAATTTTGACAAGTGTAGCAAGGACAAGTTTCATCTAATGGCGTAAAATCTTCACGAAACTTAGCATTTTTTAAATTCCAGCGTCCGCCCTGGACTATTGCCGTCCCATGTCTTGCCCAACGGGTGGGAATTACGCAATCAAATAAATCTACACCAGATGCGATCGCGATCGCCATTTCCCGATAAGTACCGACACCCATCAAATAACGCGGCTTTTCAGGCGGTAGAAGCGGTGCTGTCACTTTCACAATCTCAGCCATCAATTCTGGCGGTTCTCCTACACTCACGCCACCAATGGCATATCCGGGCAAATCCAACTTAGCCAAAGCTTCCGCCGCACGGCAACGCAAATCCAAATATACGCCCCCTTGTACAATCCCAAACAAAGCCTGTTCACTGCGTTGATGAGCCGTAATGCAGCGTTCTAACCAACGATAAGTGCGCTCAGTTGCAGTTTCAACCTCTTGGCGAGTAGCTGGGTAGGGCGGACACTCATCAAAGGCCATAATCACATCTGCCCCTAAAGTATTTTGAATCTCAATGGAGCGCTCTGGGGTCAAGTTAATAATTTGTCCATCATGGGGTGAGCGGAAAGTTACGCCTTCTTCAGTAATTTTTCGCATCTCGCTTAAGCTGAAGACCTGAAACCCACCTGAATCTGTGAGCATTGGGCCGTTCCAACCCATAAATTTGTGTAACCCACCACCTCCAGCCACGATCGCTTCTCCAGGTTGTAGGTGAAGATGATAAGTATTCGATAAGATCATTTGTGCCCCAGTATCTCGTAGCTGAGATGGGGTGATAGTTTTGACATTTGCCAGCGTTCCCACTGGCATAAATCTGGGAGTTTCTACAACACCGTGAGGAGTAAAAAACACTCCTGCTCTAGCTTTGGTTTCGCTACAGCAAGCAAGACATTCAAAGGAAAAATTCGCACTCATACCATTTTAGATTTTTGAAGATGCGCCTATAGGACTTACCCAAAACTATACGATTGTAGGGGCAATTCATGTAGCCGAAGGCTTCCCATACCACTTTGTGGAAACAAGCTATGCGTACTGTCTCCGTTAGAAGAAGGATATTGCTCCTACATGAATAAAGCGCAGTCTCATTGAAAGAGGCAGGAGGCAGGGGACAGGGGGCAGGAGGGGATTCAATCCCTACTGATTTGAAGCCACTTAACTCTCGTTCAGTGCTTTTGTTTTAAGCCCTTGCTCTAAGGGCGTTGGCGCAGCCTGCCGCGATGCCTGCGGCAGAAAACAGAGAGCAGTTTTCTTCTCTCTTCAACTGCCCTCTATTTTCTGCCTTCCTTGATAAAAATGGTATGACAGTTGCTATTTTAGAAAGAATCAGAACAGTCATCGTCAATTTCTGCATCCCATCTGGCTGAGAGGACTTGCTCCATCATCGCTTCTATAGCGCTGACATTGAAGTTTCGCTCTCGTCGCTCTTGTATGGGAGTTGAGCGGGGAATCAACCGCAGACACACTCCTTCTTGCATCAAATCAAAATAGGTTTCTTGTTGCGACGACTGTTTTAGTTCCAAGTAATCAAAACTACAAACATTCAGATATAGCGCGTGGTTAGCCACTAAGGTAGACCTTTGTGGATTGGCGAAAACCTCCATCACATCCCCTTCACCCTCGCTCAGTATCTTATCTTCTTGGGTGTAGATGTAGTGGACTCGACCTAAATCTGTCAGCAATCGCCGGATGTCGAGCTTATTCACAATGATGCCCGTGTTAATAATGCACGGAGCTGGTATCCTGGTGTCGGGTAGATGGTGACTCATAGGAAAATAGCGATTGAGCTAAGGAGAGCAACAACATAGCTAAACTGTCATAATTGAATAGCTTGTTTACTCCCTACATTTAAAAAAATATCAATTTTGTGGGGCAATCGTCTAACTAATCTGGAGTAAGTTTTTACTTAACGAATACAAAACACCAATTTTGATTCCTGATGGAATTTTAATTTCCTGAATCATTCGTTTTTGTATAAAAAGTACTGTGATTATTGGTTTACCACTTAGAACAGCATAACAAAATTTTCAAGGAGAATCTCTAATAGAAGTAAATCTTATCTAAAGTTTTAAAGTCTGTTCATATCGGTTGTAACAAACCCAAGTCTATTATCCAGCAATTAACCAAATATTAATGTAACTAAGATGACGAAACAGCAACAGTGGTGGAAAAAGCTGCTGTTAAAGCTGGCAGCAAGTATTATATTTTACACAATTATTCCTATGCCGTATTTGAACGGTTTGGAATTTGGGGGAGTGGCACGTCTTGCTTGGCTTATAGGATTGGTAATTGGGGGAATTTTGGGGTTACTGGATACAGGGATGGATTTTATTGGTATGCCAGTGTTAACTCGTAGTGCTTTAGTAGTCAGTGTTTGGATTGCCATAACTGGAGGACTGCACTTAGATGGGGCAATGGATACTGCCGATGGTTTGGCAGTGGGCGACCCAGATCGGCGGCTGGAGGTGATGGCAGATAGCGCCACAGGTGCCTTTGGAGCAATGGCAGCGATCGCCTTGGTACTACTAAAAATAACTGCTTTGACAGATATGCCAGAAAACCGTTGGTTATTGCTGATGGCAGCTTGTGGCTGGGGACGTTGGGGACAGCAGCTAGCGATCGCCCGATATCCTTATCTGAAACCAACTGGCAAAGGTGCATTTCACAAACAAGCCATTCGTTCTTACAGAGATTTGTTACCGGGATTGTTGTTGTTGTTGGGTTTGAGTGGTTTACTTGTGCTAATAGATAAACAGCAGCTATTTCTCGCACTGGCAATGATAGTTGCTGGAAGTGCGATCGCTACTTTAACTGGTGCATGGTTCAACCACAAACTAGGTGGACACACAGGAGATACCTACGGCGCAGTCGTTGAGTGGACAGAAGCCTTATTTCTCTGTGTACTGACTGCCTTGTAAAAAATGAGGAAGATGAGGGAGCAAGAAAAGAATTTTTAACTCCTGACTAATGACTACTTCATTTAATAGGTTGCAGCTTTGTCACCTTGAGTTTAAAAGCCCCAACCCCAGTTTCCCCAAAAGACCGGACACGAATAACATAATTCCCTGTCTCTACGATGCGGGTAAATAGTAGGGAATTGCTACTACCATCTGGGCCATCATCATTTTCTGCCAGAGTCGATCCATTAGGTGCTAGCAGGGTGATGATACTGTCAAAGTTTTCAGATGACAGGTCAACTGCTAAATTATCGCCCTTCTCTAACCTCACAGTATAATCACGAGCAAACCCACCCTGACCTGTGGGAATGTCTTTATCTGAAAGGCTATCGGAAAGTTCAGTACTGTTAGATAAAGGAATTGGACTATACAATTTATTTTGAGCAAAAGCTGCACTTGTGCTTATGCCTATTGCCAGCAATGTGGCAGGAATGATGATGAGTTGTTTTAAACCTGCCGCAAAAACTTTATTCATACATTTCAAGCAATTGTTTCTACAGAAATAGGGTAATTCGGTCAATTTATGCACTTATCTGCTAAAGCTTGCCATTAATTCTTGATTTATCCGTCTTTGACCGCAGTGGCTACTGCTACTAATCCTAAGACCACAATTCCATACTGACCAAGTGTTTGCACAGCAGACCTGGCAGTCGCACCAGTAGTATAAATATCATCCACTAACAGCACTGGGACATTTGGAGGACGACGGCGAAACTCTTGCCCAACCGCAAAAGCTTTAGCCAAGTTTTGTTCTCGTTTAGATACCGATAAACCAAATTGCGCTTCAGTTTCTCGCACTCTTGCTAAACCATTTAGTTTCAATTTTAATCCAGTTATTTCGCAGAAGCTTTGTCCTATGAGTGCGGCTTGATTGTATTTACGTTGTTTTTGCTTGCTAGGGTGAAGTGGGATGGGAACTACCACAGGCTGGCTATCTCGCCTCGGTGAATTTAACAACCATGCTTCTCCTAACCATTGACCCAAGGGACGAGCTATTTGGGGTTGATTTTCGTATTTCATCGCTGCGATCGCTCGTTTCACCGGGCCACCATACTCCCCCCAGCCAAATACTGGTATTGGCTCTTGCCATAGAGAAATCGGGTCTTTTCGTTGACATTTTTGCAGTTGTCTGGTGCAGTTCTGACAGAATTCTTGCGAGGTTGCACGTTGGCACAGAGGGCAATGGGATTGGAGAAAAAGATTGAGTAAGCCTGTGAGATTTTTAATCCAAGTGTGCATTTAGAATTGTCCTTTATCATTAGTCATTAGTCATTAGCCTTTGACCAATGACTTAACATACACGCGATCGCATCTTGTTGTTTCTACTCCTGTTGCTGGAGTGTAGCCGTTGCTTTCATACAGCTTGACTGCTTCCACCAAAACGCTGGCGGTTTCAATCCAAATTTGCCCAAATCCACGCTCTGCGATCGCGGCTTCTAGCTGTTGTAACAAATATTTCCCTAATCCCAAACCCCTAATACTGGGTAAAAGATACATTTTGCGGATTTCTACGGCTTTTTCACCACGGTGTATGGGGTAGTAAGCCCCAGTACCTACTAACTGGCTTTGGTGTTCAATTACCCAAAACTCTCCCCCAGTAGCTAAATAAAATTCCTCTACTCGCAGCACATCTCGGTCAGCGCCCTTTGGTTCCCAACCCAAACCGTATTCTGATAATACATAACTGATGACTTCGGCGGCTCTTGTGCGATCGCTTTTCACCCAATCACGAATTAAAAAATCTTGATAATAGTTTTTCATACCATTTGCTGGTCAAGTTTACACAGAAAATTTTCCTGGTTCTATATCCCAATTTACCCAGCAAATAGCTTTTGTGGCAGAGTCTATTTCAGGCGGTACTCTCAAGGTGTCAATGAAGCGATAAGGGGAGGAGAATTGTCTTCCCCTCCCCTTCTCTGCTTACCAAAGATAATTTAGCGATATAGTAGCCCGCCGCAGGCATCGCTACTATATCGCTGACATTGATATTACAAAAGGATTTGGGCCTTGGACTTGTGTACCAGATGTAGGGCTAAGTTCGTGATTGCGAACTAAAATAACTAAGTTTGTAGTTCAGATATTGGATAGTTGTTGGCGGCTAACTTTTAACTGATAATTCCTAGATTATTGTAGATTTCGATGAGATTTCCATCAGGATCGCGGAAATGAGCTGTGCGAATTCCCCAGTCTGGGCGATCTTGTGGTTCAGTCACAACGATCGCATTCTGATCTTTTACTTGCTCATAGACTTCATCCACGTTATCGACTGCGAAAATCAAGACAATTTTATCTCGATTGACAATATATGAAGGTTGTTCGATTCTTGGGACTACTTCAGCCATTAATTCTTTTTTGAACAAACCCAGCTTGAGATATCCGGTATTAAACTCAGCATATCCGCTATCTTCATCGCCCCAATCGACATCAAATTTCAGCAGATCCCGGTAGAACAGAAAAGAATCTTTATAGTTGGATACAAGCAGTCTCAGGTGTGTTAACTGAAGCTTCATATCTGTTGGGTTAGTCTACTAACTGTGAATTCTAGGTTCTGGGTGCAAAGTCGCCAGTAACTCACTTTCGACAATTGCTAATTCATCAAGCCGTTGCATGACAATTTCTCTGTCGAAGTAAGTAGCAGCTAATACCCAATATATACCGTAGTGACGCGCTTCGGATGCCATTAGCCCACGATAAAATTTTGCTAATTCTGGCTCTGGACAGTGAGCAGCTAATAGTCCTAGGCGTTCGTGAGAGCGAGCTTCTATTAAACCAGTGACTAGTAAGGAATCCAGAAATCGCTCAGGTTCTTTAGGGCGGACTTGAGCTTTTAAACCCGCGCCGTAGGGAGGTGGTGGTAAGGGAGCCAGGGGAATATTCCGGCGTTCTAACCATTGGTTAACTAGCTCAAAGTGTTCTAGTTCTTCGCGGGCGATCGCAGTTAGTTCCCGAACCATTTTAGTATTGGAGGGGTAGCGAAACATCATGTTCAAGGCTACGCCTGCTGCTTTGCGTTCACAATGCGAGTGGTCGAGTAAGATGATGTCTAAGTTAGCGATCGCTTGTTCAACCCAAGCAGAGCTAGTGGGCTGTTTCAGGACATTAATAGTTGGTAATTGAGTAAGCACAGAGTCAATCAATTTTAGATTTTAGATTTTTCCATAGTTTAAACTAGTAGTCCACCAAAGAAACTTTGCGGGGTTTATCGTCAGAAAATCAAGTTCTTTTCTCCCCTACTCTCCCTGCCCCCTGCCCCCTGCCCCCTGCCCCCTCCCTGTTTCATTCCTGCTGCCGACGTTCCTCAATTTCTTGACTCGAAATCATACTATTGACTCTTTCTACATCTGCCATCATCAAAACTGCTCCTTGTATTTCAATGCCAAGCAGGGGAGTGATTGCCAGGTAACATTTTATTTGCCTACCCCGACGATTGGTAGCATCGAGGATCATTTCTTGAAATTGTTTTTTCCCGGATATGGACTCGCGGATAGGCGATCGCAACTGCTCGACGGGTAGCCCAATGTCTAGGCTGAAGATAGACTTTCCTAGTACTTCATCAGTCCGCAAGCCCCATAAATCCTCTACCATATAATTCCAAATTGAAATGTTAAAGCTGCTGTCAATTACCACTATTCCCGTTTGGAGACTTCTCAAAATAGAGATGAGGAAAATGTTTGTGCGATTGAGTTCTGTAGTGCGCTGCGAAAGTTCATTATTAATTGTCTGTAATTCTTCATTAGTAGATTGAAGTTCTTCATTCATCGTCTCCAATTCTTCATTGGTGGATTGGAGTTCTTCGTTAGTAGTTTCTAACTCTTCATTGGTGGATTGGAGTTCTTCGTTGGTGGTTTCTAATTCTTCATTGGTAGATTGAAGTTCTTCGTTGGTGGTTTCTAATTCTTGTTGGGAGCGTTGCAGCGCCTCTTGGAGTTTAATGTAACGGCTGACATCATGAAAAGCGATGCTAACGCCTAAGAAACTGGTGTCGGTGTCTTGCAAAGGCGTAATCAGCACATCCAGATATTGGGTTTCTGTGTTGGACAAATAGCGCTCTACATTTGTCAGAGTGATCGGGCGGCGTTCGGCATAAGCCCGTTCAATTAGCGATCGCAGTTCTATTGGTCGATAGGAAAGTTCTAGATCCTGGAAAGGACGAGTTAAATCTCTGGGTGAAAGGGCAAACAAATTCCGCGCCTGCTCGTTCACCAGTACTAGAGTGCCATTGGTATCAATAACCACTTGGGCGATTGTTGCTGTGTCGAAACTTATATCTCGCAACCGCAGGTGTCGAGACAAACGGATGTTAGATTCGTCTTCTACTGAATTTGCCATAACTAAGAGGCGATCGCGGATATTCACTGACGATACCTTAGTAAATATCCGGTTTTTTAAGTCTATTGGGGTAAAAAGATTAGAATGCATCAACAGCATCTCTGCTTTCCCCAAAAACAGATAGCCAGTATCATTGAGTGCAAAATGAAATCTGGCCAAAATTCGCGCTTGAGTCTCAGAATTAAAATACATTAATGTATTGCGGCTGACTAGTAAATCTAAGCGCGAAATTGGCGCATCCTGAAGTAGATCGTGGCGGCCAAAAATTACTGAGCGGCGCAAGTCTTGGCGGAAGACGTAGCGGTTACCGAGAGTCTCAAAGTATTTTTGCCGCAGTTCATCAGGTACCTCCTGGACATCTTTTGATGAATACGTAGCTTGGCGAGCCTCGTTGAGAGCCTCTTCATCTACATCTGTAGCGTAGATTTTCACTCGTTGGCGAAATTCATCTGCTCCCAATATTTCAGCCATTAACATTGCCAAGGTATAAGCTTCTTCCCCAGAGGCACAGCCAGCGCTCCAAATGCGGATTTGGTCAGAAGTTTTTTTATTCTTAATTATATTAGGTAGTATTTGCTCGGCTAAGTATTCCCAAGCTGATGAATCTCGAAAAAAAGCGGTGACGTTAATTAGAATGGTGTTGAAAAGATAATTGAATTCTTCTGGATAAACTTCTAAGTAGTCTAGATAATCTCCAAAGTTTTCTATGGCCAATGACTGCATTCGCTTGCGTACCCGACGCATCAAAGTCGAGCGCTTATAGCCTGTAAAATCAAATCCCCGGCTTTGTCTAAGATAAACTAGTAGATTTTCAAATTCAGGGTCTTTTTCTGCGGAAGTCATACCAATTTTGGATTTTAGATTTTGGTTTATAAATCTTTACCAAAAAGCTGTTACCTAAACCTCCAATAATACTACCTATGCCAATTTGGTGTCACAGGTCAAGTTAAAGGGAATCAGGATTAAGTAAAGAAGGTTGATTGATATTTTGGGACTTGCTAACGATAATGTCAATCATAAACACTTTCCCGGTTTATTGATTCTAATATTTTTTACTATTTTCAATTACCTCCGTTGCCCGGCCGGAAATAAATTTCCTATGTCAATCCTCTTCTTTATTTATTTATTTAGTTTTCGTTAGAAGACTTTAGCTATTAGCCTCAGAATTAATTCTGAGGTGGTTGTTGGGACTGGTGCAATATCTCAGTTGATTCAATACCCATGACTAAAGTCACCAGGGCGCTGGAGATTTCATCCAGGGGGAGAATAAAATCTACGTTACCAGTTTGAATTGCGGCGGAGGGCATCCCGGAAAATTCGGCGGTTTTTACGTCTTGGGCAATAACAGTACCGCCCATTTTTTTAATTCCCTCTACTCCCATCGCACCATCGCTACCTGTTCCAGTTAGCACAACAGCGATCGCTCTATTTTTGTAACTGGCTGCAACCGATTCAAATAATAGGTCAGCCGAAGGACGTAAAAAATGGACTAATTCCGACTGTGATAAGGAAAGCGTGCCATCACCGTTAACCAACAAGTGACGATTGGGTGGAGCAATGTAAGCCGTTCCTGGGGTAAGACAATCTCCCTCCTTTGCCTGTTTGACAGTAAGAGGCGTGCGCCGACTGAGAATTTCTGCCATGAGTGAGCGATGTTCGGGAGCGAGGTGTTGCACAACAGCGATCGCGGCTGGGAATTTTGCGGGTAGAGTCGATAGCACTTTAACTAGAGCAGCCAACCCACCGGCTGAGGCTGCGATCGCCACTATATCAAAGGCAGCATTAGTAAAGTGAGGTGGATGATTGTTGGTATCTTCTGCCATCTGAATCATGATTTTTCGGCTGTCAGTACCAACCAAAATTATTAGATACAGAGAGGATTAATGTATTTAAAATTATGCATCTTTGCTTAAATAAATTATACAGTATATTTTAACTAATTTCCTTTTTTTGCCTTTATCTGTTAAGTTCATTGGTTAATTTTCCTCTTCTAGAATGCGTTTCGCCTGCAAAAGTTGCAGCCTATGTTCTTCACTAACTGTCGGGTATTGCAGATTTAATTCTTGTAATTTTGTGCAGATAATATTAGCGACTACTAGGCGTGTAAACCATTTGCGATCGGCAGGAATAATATACCACGGGGCCCATTTTGTACTCGTGTAATTAAAAACTTCTTCATAAGCATTCATATAATCATCCCAAAAAGCTCGTTCTCGGACATCGCTATCCGAAAACTTCCAATGTTTTTCAGGAGATTCAATCCGTTCTAAAAAACGTTTTTTCTGCTCTGATTTAGAGACATTCAGAAAGAACTTCAGGATGATCACACCATTGTCTACTAAATATTTTTCAAAGTTATTAATTTCTTCAAAGCGTTGTTTCCATATCTGATTTCCCTCAGGGAAGTGGGGAAGTTGTTGCTTTTTCAGCATCTCTGGATGGACACGAGCCACAAGCACTTCTTCATAGTATGAGCGGTTGAATATCCCAATTCGACCTCTTTCTGGCAAAGCCTTAGTTGTTCGCCACAGGTAGTCATGGTCTAATTCTTCCGCACTGGGGGCCTTGAAACTAAACACCTGAAATCCTTGGGGGTTCACACCAGATGTCACATGTTTAATTGTGCTATCTTTACCAGCAGCATCCATTGCTTGAAAAATAATCAGCAAAGCATAGGTGTTTTGAGCGTAGAGAATATTTTGATAATTAGCTAGTCGTTCAATATCTGCCTGTAGTTTGATTGCAGCATCAGCTTTTTGATGAAAATCAGTCTTATAAGCTGGGTCATAGTTTTTTTTCAGAGAAATCTTTGAACCTGGTGGAACAATGAAAGCATCATAATTCATGTATAAAACTTCCTAACGGCTGCTTATACCCAAGCATATTGTGAAGTACTAATTTTTTAAAGTTACGATTTCTTAATTAAAGAATTTTAATTTCAAATCGATAAATTTTGACTCAGCACTTGCCACCTTTCATTTTCGCCGCTTTGGCATAGGACGCATCGCTTCACGGCCCAACATAAACATCCCTGTAACACCCAAACTAACAAACCAAACATATTGATACCAGTATTGCCGAATCTGCTCACCCGTCCTGAGTTCTGGACGCAACGTGTTTAAGTACAGTAGCAGCACTAATATCATGAGCGCCCCAAAACCAACAAGGCTTAAGCCAACAAGAATTCGTGCAGGTCGCAGTTCAAAATCACTAATAGTATCTAGGTCAATTTCTGCCAGTTCCTTAAAGGAGTCATCCGCTAAAGATGAGGTCGCTTGGAATTTACTGCTCAGTTTTGGTGGCAAAATCGGCGATAGTGTTGCTACGGTTGGGCGGCGTAGTAAAGCCTCAGTATCTCGCAGCAATTCCAATGGCTTACGGGTAGTAGTTGGTTGAGCAAACTCTATGTTGTCTGTGGGAGTTGGGGCATTAGCTTTGCTTTCAAAATCCATAGTACGCTTCGGAAGAACCAGGATATATATAGCCTAGCGAATCAGGAGACAAATACGCCAAAATAATTAGTAATACTCGCTAAAGGCGGGAAGCAAGCTATGTAATTCGTAGTTAGTAATTAATATTTTAGAGTCACTCAATTTAGTTGTGATAAAACACATTTTTGTTCAGAACAAACGAATTTTTGTGTGGGGAAACTACGAATTATTCGTCCATCTCTTTTAATGTAGCTAATGCCGACGGAGATAAGCGGCTCAGATAGCTGAATATCCAGTATTTAAAGATAGTGTTTAAAATCACAGGAAATGTCGCAATAAATAAAAATATGGCGTTTCTACTGGCTGCCACTCCTAAGTGTTCTGCCAATCCTTCAAGAATAATCTCCCAGCCATCTGGTGAGTGAAACCCTACGAATATATCTGTAAAGAGAATAATTAAAAAAGCCTTAGCACTATCACTAAGTCCATAAACAATATTATCTATAAAAGACTTGACAAGGACAATTTCTCTTTTACTCAGAGCGACAAAAATGCTGAAACAAATTAGTGATATTAAGTCAGCAAAAATATTACTAACAGCACTATTGTTTTTTATGTGTAATTCCTCAGATATCTCAATAGCTTTGTCTTTTATTTTTTGTTTTATTCCCTCTGAAGAAATTGGTGGTGCTTGATTTAGTAAATATTCAAACCTCAAATTTTGTTGAAAATTATATAATTTATGGAGAGCTTCTTTTTCCATATCGGAATTGATAAAAATTTGAGTTGTATTATTTACTCTATTTTTTTCTAATATAGGAATTACTAAAAATTCTTTAGATAAATACTGAGTTAAAATCGGTAGGATAATTAAGGTTAACAAAAATTTTAGGGCAATTCTTGTCCTATTTCTAGAAAAACGGTGATTTCTAACAAATTCTTCTTCTGCCTGTGGTGTTAAATCTGCTTTAATCCTATTAACTGTTTTACCAATAGACCTCGGAAAAACTTCAGCTTTTTGAGATGAAGGTGTGGGTTTGATATCATTGATAATACTGCTTTGCTTAAGTTTTATGGTTTGAAGATTTGATTTTAATGCACTTTGGTTAATTAGTTCATCTTTGATAGCGTACTTTTCTACAACTTCATCAATAATTTTCAAATTTTCTAACAATACAGAATTAGAAATATTTAAAGTTCTCCGACTAAGGCGAAATTCTACAAGTCTTATTTTGATAATAGTTAAATTTTTATTAAGGTATCCTTGCCAATAAGACATTACATTTTCAGTATAATTTACTGATTTTGTAGATATTTTTTCACCATTAAAATGTTCTATCTCAATGTTTTTAATTCTTTGGGCTGCTTGTTGAGCTTCTAATAGTGCCCTTTCTGGTGTATCTAAAAACCAATGGTTAAGCGATCGCAAATATTCTTTGATATTTTGGCGAAGTAAATTTGCTGTTTCAGCTAATGAATTTTTCATGATATATATGGCTATTTATAGCATATGCATTATAGTTATATAAGCATGAAAAATGGGTAAGATCTAGTTTAAATTATTATTAACTAGTACTCAACACATATTAGATAAATATATTATTTAGACTGTACACCTATTAGAGGATTAGCTACAGGTAAAGGGCTATTTTCTCTAATTTTAAATCGTTCGGTAGTAGTTCATAGCTAGAATACTGTACCATCACTATCTATTTGGATAGGGGATGTACCAGCTATTCTGAGTTCAGCGGCAATTTTACGCCCTGCTGTCCAGGTTCCCCCTTGCAGAATTTTTACTAGTGGTAGTTCTTCGGGACTCATACCCAACTTTCCGCGCACTGTGGCGGCAATTTTATCCAAGAGAATCACAGTCAAGGCACGCCATTCAACTATAACTTCTGATGCTACTGAGTGGGGCGATCGCAAAACATCTGGATGTTTCGGATTAATCAGTCCCAAATCAATACACAATCCCCCATTCCGATATTCTGGTAGTCCAGTCAGGGCATCTAAACCAGTAATTACTAAACCGAGTTCTTGTAGTGGTTCTAATAAAGAGTATGTCAGCCACTGAGACAATTTGTGAAATGGCACTAAACCATCATCTGCAACCGCTGGATGTTGCCAAACATCTCCCAAATTCACCCCAGCAACTTCTAATCTGCTAGGCCAAATTTCACTCAGTCCTTCCAAAACGGAACTGAAAACAGTTGCAGCTGCTAACTGTCCGTTTTGAGATTTGCCCAACAAATAATTTATCAAATTCCCTGGACGAGGCTTTTCATCGCCAAACAAATAAGGTGAAGAGACTAAAACTTGACCTAATTTTTGTAATAATCTCAAACGTCCAGAAATTCCCACCAAAGGATTTTCTGTATTTACCTGAAACCCAGTTGTGAATTCTGTTTCTGTGAATGCTTGCAATCTTTGAGCATCTACCTGAGGCAAATTATTACTCGAAAAAGTCCCTTGACAAAACATTTGGAAACTGGCTACAGCCAACCCTTCCGATCGCACCAAATTTAACCCGGTTTCCTGCTCATCATAGCGCCAATTATTCCCCGCACCAGCATCTAACAAGACACTGACGATTGCCAAATCAAACTTAGCAGCAGCTTTTTCTAGAGGCGTTAGTCCCGCTAACTGGCTATCTAACTGGGCTAAACGCGGTACACCCCCAACCTCAAAATGTCGCCAACGACTGTGAAACGGAATTTCGAGATTAGGGTACTCGCAGCGCATGACTTCAATTACATAATCTGCTACCTTTGTCAACTGCGTTAAATCGCAAGTAAAATAACGCGACTCTCCCTCAATTACCAATGCAAACAGTTGCCCACAACGTTCCCGAATCGCCACAGGAGAACGAAGATATGCGATTAATTTTCTCTCTTCCACTCTAGAACTCCTGTAAATCATCCGTAGGGGGACGGGCATGTTCCCTACGCCTCTTGACTAATCTAAAGTCCGTCCCTTCACATCAGCCAAACCATTTGCATCTAACACATCCCCTGTAGTGTAATATCCAGCAGCTTTCTTAGCCTCCATTTCTACCCGTGCATCTGGGGGAATCAAATCCTCTGGGATTGGTATTCTTTCCACAATCTCAATTCCCGACTGAATTATGGCGTTGTACTTCATATTACTCATCGATACCATCCGATCAATACGGGTAATGCCCAACCAATGCAACACATCCGGCATCAATTCTTGAAACCGCATATCTTCCACTCCGGCGACACATTCTGTACGAGTAAAGTAGGCATCAGCGCGATCGCCTCCTTCTTGACGCTTCCGAGCATTGTAAACTAAGAACTTCGTCACTTCTCCTAAAGCGCGACCTTCTTTGCGACAATAGACAATTATACCGACACCGCCTTCCTGTGCCGTTTGGACGCACACTTCAATTCCATGTACCAAATATGGGCGACAGGTGCAGATATCTGAGCCAAACACATCAGAACCATTGCATTCATCATGAACCCGCACAGCTACAGGTTTGTTGGGATCAGCGATCGCAGCCAAATCACCGATAATATATACTGTCACACCCCCAATTGGCGGCAAAAACACCTCCAAATCTGATCGCGTCACCAATTCTGGAAACATCCCCCCAGTTTGTTCAAATAAAGCGCGACGCAACTGTGCTTCTGCAATACCAAAACGCTTGGCAATTCCTGGTAAATACCAAACAGGTTCAACTGCGGCTTTGGTGACAACCAAATCACCGCCTGGTTTCATAATCTTGCCATCTACCTGCAAACGACCTTTGTCTACTGCATCTTGCAGTTCTGGCATATTGATGTGAGCTTGAGTGATGGCGATCGTTGGACGAATATCATATCCCTGTTGGCAATAGAATGCGAACATCTCAGATGCGATACCTCCAAAGGGGTCGAGGGATACTATTTTATTAGGGTCAGCCCAACTAGGGTGAGGCCCAATATGCTCTACTGGGGATGTATTAGTCAGATCCGCTCGATGATCTGACTGCAAAGCACCGCTAGCCACTGCTAGAGCACGATAAATTGCATAACTGCCAGAGTGAGTGCCAATCACGTTGCGATGTGCCTGCTTAGTTAGCGTAGCAATAATCGGCCCGCGTTCCATAGGATTGGCTGCTCCCCATTTAATGGGGATTGGTTTAGGGCCAAAGCTACTAGGATGGGAAGTAAGAACAATATGCCTGGAAACGTCGTTTTGCTTTGGCATAATCATTATTTTTTAGGGATGTTTTTATCAGCTATTACTCACTAGGGATCTGTCAACTACCTCTAGTCAGTTTTTATTTTTATGGCTCTCAATGACTAGCGTGGTATTAGTCATATTACTGAATACAATAAATAACACAGAAAATTCATAAATAGCAATTAATCAGTGCAAATTTAAAGATGACTTTAAAAATGAATTAATAGATATATTTTGTGAGAAAGTTAATACAAAGGTATATTCACTGATCTCAAATTCATGGATTCTTTATCTATCAATTCCTTACTTGAAGAGTTGAAAAACCCCGATGCCACAGTCCGGGATAAGGCAACCAGAAAAATCTGGCGGATTTGGTTTCAGCAAAAGGGAATCTATGGGCTGGAAATAATTGATCGCAGTCAAAAGCTACTGGATGCAGGTGAAATTGCTGAAGCCGAAACAGCATTGACTGCACTAATCAAAGACCAGCCGGATTTTGCCGAAGCTTGGAATCGCCGGGCTTTCCTCTATTACAGTATTGGTGATTATCAAAAATCTCTGGCAGATTGTCAGATGGTTGTGCAGATAAATCCGATACATTTTGGGGCGCTTCACGGAATGGGTTTGTGTTATGCGGCACTAGGAGAGTATGGTGAAGCTATCAGAGCTTTTAAACGTGCTCTAGAAATTCAGCCCTATTCGCTAGTGAATCAAAAGTTGATTCTAGAATGTACATTTAGATTCAGCTACAACGGCAGATAGGAGAGAGCATTATATTGTTTTATGAATCCGTCATTACCCTCATCAACAGCAATTCATCGCTTTAGTCGCCGCGATTTTATTCAATACGGTTCTATCTGGATTGGTAGTAGCTTAATTGCTGCTTGTTCTAACAGCAACCAACCGTCAACTAGCAATTCTCAGTTGGATAAAGTTACCTTTGGTACAAACTGGATAGCACAAGCAGAACACGGCGGATTTTACCAAGCGATCGCCACTGGTATCTACAAAGACTACGGTTTAGATGTCATTATCAAAATGGGTGGCCCGCAGGTTCC
The DNA here is from genome assembly GCF_047228265.1 of Nostoc sp. UIC 10607. NCBI lineage: Bacteria > Bacillati > Cyanobacteriota > Cyanophyceae > Nostocales > Nostocaceae > Nostoc > Nostoc sp. UIC 10607. The sequence goes on from NZ_JBIQNW010000005.1 coordinate 128,871, forward strand.
TAGTGGTACTCAATTGTTGATGGGGGATGCGGTAGATTTCTTTATGGGTTATGGCATGGATGCCGTGAACGCCATAGCACAAGGTATTCCTAAAATCACAGTCGCAGCAATTTTCCAGAAAGACCCTTGGTGTCTTATTACACATCCCAACCCAGCAATTAAAACCCTTGCCGACCTCAAAGGCAAACCAATTTATGTCTCCGCTTCTGCTAACATTACCTATTGGCCTTTACTGGAAGCAAAGTACGGTTTTACCGACGATCAAAAGCGCCCTTACAACTTTAATCCTGCTCCTTTTTTAACTGACAAAAACTCAGCCCAGCAAGGTTATATTACGTCTGAACCCTTTGCGATTGAAAAGCAGGGCGGTTTTAAGCCAGTGGTATTTTTATTAGCAGATTATGGCTATCAACCGTATGCAACCACTATTGAAACCAAAAAAGAACTAGTAGAAAAAAATCCTGAATTAGTAGAACGATTTGTTGATGCCTCAATTAAAGGTTGGTATAGCTACCTGGAAAATCCCCAACCAGGTAATGAGTTAATTAAAAAAGATAATCCAGAAATGACGGATGAGCAACTTGTCTATAGTATTGAAAAGCTAAAAGAATATGGAATTATCCTTTCTGATGCCTCAGAAAAACAAGGCATTGGGGCGATGACCGACACAAAGTGGAAATCACTCTTTGACAGCATGGTTGATACTAAGATTTCTAAATCTAATGTTAATTACAAAGACGCATACACCTTGCAATTTGTGAATAAAGGGGTAGGCTATTACAAGACGTAAGCGATCGCTTGCTATTCTCCAGATTTTTGAATGAGCAACCGTCCCATTATCACACTCAATCAGATTAGCAAGGTCTACACCAATGGCACTGTTGCCCTGCAAGACCTGAATTTAGGAATTCCAGAGTCGCAATTTGTTAGTTTAGTTGGCCCCTCCGGGTGCGGTAAAAGTACAGTCCTGCGCCTGATTGCCGGATTAGGACGCATAAGTTCTGGTAGTATTGACTGGGGTATAACTCAGCAAGCAAGAAAACTGGCTTTTGTTTTCCAAGATGCCGCGCTCATGCCTTGGACAAATGTCAGGGAGAATGTGCGCCTACCGCTGAAGTTGGCGAAAATGTCCAAAAAAGACAGCCAAGCATTGGTACAGCAGACATTAGAACTAGTAGGATTAGAAGGCTTTCAGGATAACTATCCCCGCCAGTTATCAGGTGGGATGAAGATGCGGGTATCGATTGCTAGGGCATTAGTTACTCAGCCAAATATCCTATTGATGGATGAACCATTTGGGGCATTAGATGAAATTACTCGTAGCAAACTCAATGGTGATTTACTCGATTTGTGGCTTCAAGAACGCTGGACGGTGGTTTTTGTTACTCACAATATTTACGAAGCAGTGTATTTATCAAATCGGGTGCTAGTCATGGGGATAAGTCCCGGAAGGATTGTAGCAGATGTAGAAATTGATGTTCCCTACCCCCGTAACGATGACTTTCGCACATCATTGCTGTATAACCAATATTGCCGTGAAATTTCTCAGCATCTAGCTAAAGCTATGAACTTTGCGCCAATTTAAAATTTTTAAGTTATATGCTATTCATCCGTCGTACCCAATCACAAAAGACATCGAGCAAGTTTCTTTCTGCTGACGTTTTGGCACCGATGGGAGTTGGCATTATAGCATTATTTTTATGGGATATATTTGTACGGTTAACACATCTACCACCTTATATCCTTCCTGGCCCTTTATTAGTATTTAAAACCTTAATTACTGACTGGAACGAGCTTTTTCCATCACTATTAATTACACTGCAAATCACAGTCGTTGCTTTTATTGCAGCAGCTATTTCTGGTTTACTCATGGCGATTTTGTTCACCCAAAGTAAATGGATTGAACGCAGTTTATTTCCCTATGCAGTCATTTTACAAACAACTCCGATAGTTGCGATCGCACCCTTAATAATTCTCTGGCTAAAAAATAACACCTTCGCCGCTTTAGTAGTTTGTGCCTGGATTGTCGCCTTTTTCCCCATCGTATCCAACACTACATTAGGACTCAACAGCGTTGACCGAAACTTGCTCAACCTATTTCAACTTTACAAAGCTTCTCGCTGGCAAACTCTGCTGTATCTGCGCTTACCTAGCGCCATGCCCTATTTCTTAGGCGGTTTAAAAATTAGCGGTGGTTTAGCATTAATTGGCGCAGTCGTAGCTGAATTTGTCGCCGGGACTGGTGGGGCAAAATCTGGCATTGCTTACCGAATTTTAATCTCCAGCTACAATTTACAAATTCCTCGGATGTTTGCAGCATTATTCCTCACAACCGGGTTGGGTGTATTAATTTTTGTCAGCTTGAGCGCCCTATCTGACTTTATATTAAGTAAGTGGCATGAAAGTGCTGTGAAACATGAGAATTAAGATTTTAAAACGCAGAGGAACGCAAAGGTTTACGCAAAGGAACGCAGAGGAGTTAATTCTCTGCGAACCTTTGCGCTTCCCTCAGCGTCCCTCTGCGTTAAAAATAAGGATATAAGCTATGACAACATTAAATGCTCTAATTAATTCTCTAGAAGGCATAGAAACCATCACCGACTCTGCCCAAGTCGCAAAATTATCTCAAGATTATCACACCTTTAGCCCGGTGCTAGCGCCGAAACTAGAGGGAAAAGTCGGGGATATCGTAGTGCGTCCCGCCAATGAAGCTGAGGTTTTAAAAGTTGCAGCCGCCTGCGCGAAACACCGTGTACCCGTAACAGTGCGGGGTGCGGGAACTGGAAATTATGGACAGTGCGTACCGTTGCATGGTGGCGTAATTTTAGATATGACGCGGATGCAAGAGATTCTTTGGGTGAAACCGGGGGTAGCGCGGGTAGAAGCTGGGGTGAAGTTGGCGGCTTTGGATAAAAAAACCAGAGAAATCGGCTGGGAAATCCGTATGGCACCCTCCACGTACCGCACAGCGACAATTGGCGGATTTATTGCTGGGGGGAGTGGGGGCATTGGCTCAATACAATATGGATTACTAGGCGATCGCGGTAATATCCTAGCATTGCGGGTGGTAACTGTAGAAGATGAACCCCGTGTGATCGAATTACGCGGCGACGATGTGCAAAAGGTGAATCATGCTTGGGGAATTAACGGCATCATCACCGAAGTGGAAATCCCCTTGGGGCCAGCTTATCCTTGGGCAGAAGTCATTGTCACCTTTGACGAGTTTATGACAGCAGCAAAGTTTGGTCAGGCTGTTGGTAATGCTGATGGCATGATTAAGAAGTTGATTTCTGTCTTTGCATCCCAAATTCCCCAATACTTTCACGCCCTACAACAGTACATTCCTGAAGGGACTCACCCAGTATTTTTGATAGTTGCTGAATCGAGTTTGGAATTCTTACCAGGTTTGGTGCAGCAATATGGCGGCAAAACTACTTATGAAAAACCAGCACAGGAAGCGGGGAAAGGGACACATTTAGCAGAATTTTGCTGGAACCACACTACCTTACACGCCCGGAGTGTAGATACTGCAATTACCTACTTACAAAGTATGTTTCCTCGCGAGCGCAGTTTGCAAGTAGTAGAGCATATGTATCATCACTTTGGCGATGAAGTAATGATGCATTTGGAATTTTTTCGAGTGAACGGTGCCGTAGTTCCTGGTGCTTTGCAACTTGTGCGCTACACCACAGAAGAACGCCTCAACGAGATTATCCGCTATCACGAAGAACAGGGTGTGAGTATTGCAAATCCCCACACATATATTATTGAAGACGGCGGCAGAAAAGTTATTGACCCTGAGCAGTTAAAATTTAAAGAAATAGTTGATCCCTATGGGTTGATGAACCCCGGTAAAAGCAAGGTTCTTCAATTCCAAATTCAAAATTAGCAAAATACAGAAACACATAAGCTGATGCGCGTCTAAAGTATATAAATATTCTTGATTGTCGTTAACTGTTGACTGTTGACGGTTAACAGTCATCAGTCATCAGGTAAATGTACAAATTAAATGCGTAACAGCTTATTAGAACTTTTTGTGTATATTTGTGTAACCTCGCTTGAAAAAGCTAGTTGTTAGGCGTTTATAATTTGTGGTTTGATTTTAAGAGCCGTGGGGATAACCCAAAATCCAACATCCCAAAATCGCCCATGATTGAAATTGACGGTTCCTACGGAGAGGGAGGCGGACAAGTTCTTCGCACTTCCTTAAGTCTAGCGGCCATCACTGGCGAACCCATACGAATTGCAGGCATTCGCGCTGGACGCAAAAAACCAGGATTAGCAGCACAACATTTAACCGCAGTGCGGGCTGCGGCAAGAATTTGTAATGCCCAACTACAGGGTGATGCTTTGGGTTCAACGCTGCTGGAATTCATCCCAGGTAGTGCTGTGCAAGCTGGAACTTATACCTTTGATGTTAGTAAAGCACAAGTTGGTGGTTCTGCGGGTGCGATCGCTCTAGTTTTACAGACAATTCTCTTACCTTTGGCACTAGCATCGGGCAATTCCCAAGTAACGCTAAAGGGTGGAACTCATGTAAACTTTAGTCCGACAGTGACGTACATTGAGCAAGTTTATTTACCAATATTGCAACGCATGGGTGTAGAAGCCCAAGTCAAGTTAGGGGCTTGGGGGTGGTTTCCCCAAGGTGGAGGAGAGGTAGAGTTGCAGGTGAGTGGCGGTGGTAAACTCAGCGGGATCAACTTGCTGGAACGAGGAGAGTTACAACAGGTACGGGGACTAGCAGTGGTGACAGAATTGCCTTCCCATATTCCGCAACGGATGGCAAATCGTGCCGAGAATTTATTACGAGAAGCCCATTTGAAAGTTCATGTACAGACTTTGCGAGAAAGAGGTGTGGCACCTGGGGCGGGTATTTTTTTAACTGCTGAGTATCAGAACAGCTTGACTGGCTTTGGTGGGTTTGGGCGATTACGGTTGTCGGCGGAAACAGTTGCAGAAATTGCTTGTCAGCAGCTGCTTGAGTTTCATCAAACTGGTGCACCAGTGGATGAACATTTAGCAGATCAGTTATTATTGCCAGCTGCTTTAGCGTCACAAGAAAGTCAGTACCGGGTAGCTGAGGTAAGTAGACATTTGACAACAAATGCAGCTGTAATTGAACAATTTGGTCTGGCGCAAATTACGGTAGATCAAGCTGAGAAAATAGTATCGGTAAAGAGTTTGACTATTTAAATTAACTATAGCTACATAGAAAATTGCCTCATTTCAACTCATAGAAATGAGGCAAAGGAGCTTTTATAAGCGGAGACAGAAAACTTTTGATACTTTATCTAGGAGGATTTGCAATCAATCCCGTAAAGCCTGATTTGTTGTAAGAATAAGCAACTGACAAATTAACAAGGTGACTACAAGTGGGTTTGAGACTGAGTTCAGTTGTTCCTAAGACTTACTATTTAATTAAATATCGAACATAGCTTTTGAATTTACCTCTGCTAAAGGCATATATTTAGGTTAAGTCAGTTTGCGATCGCAAATACAAGAAATTAGGCATTGAGCAGAGAGATGTTTGTCGTTGGCTGTGCCAATTAGGTGTAGAACTCTTGTACCTAGCAAATCATACTCTTGAATAAGTGCCATAACTTTGCTAATGAGTCTTTTATACTCGCGGATGAGTCTTTGATATTCGCGGACGAGTCTTTGATACTCGCGGACGAGTCTTTTATACTCGCGAACGAGTCTTTTATACTCGCGGACGAGTCTTTTATACTCGCGGATGAGTCTTTGATACTCGTGGATGAGTCTTTGATACTCGTGGATGAGTCTTTTATACTCGTGAATGAGTCTTTGATACTCGTGGATGAGTTATTAATAGACGATCGCACCCATTAAAATTTTCGGCAACTACATCTAAACTAAAGTTTTCAGGCGATGGCGCAAAGCACCCCCTAGAAACGATCGGCATCTCATACAAAAAAGAGACTAGACTATATTGTATTTGCAGTTTATTTCTCGTTCTTAGGTTTGAGTATAGAAACGCCAGCAACGAGTGTAAGTAGGAGATATTCATTTATGCCAAGATGGACTGCACAGGAGAAAGAAGCGTATCGAACCGAGGTGATGCAACGCATTACCGCAGCCATGCCCTCAGTAATGCAGGAATATGCCTCCATTAATTGGGAAGAGGAACTCAAAGGCTACCATACCGAACATGAATATTACCCTGACTACATTCACGCTCCCATTCATGGCCTAACCGATTCCTACACCAACCCTCAGTCTTGTTTAGCCTGGGATGCTGCTATGGATGCCATTATTCCCCTCAGCCACAAAGTTAGTTGCCAGCAGTTGCGCGAGAAAATGGCTGAATTCATTCCTGAAGACACTCAAATTGAGACGGTATTAGAGCTTGGTGCAGGTACGGCTGAGGGAGCGCTGGCCTTGGCACGGCGGTTTCCACAGGCGAATTTTCGCGTTACTGATGTTTCGCCTTACATGCTGGTGATTAGTCAGCACAAGTTTAACAAGGCTGGATTTAGTGAGCGGGCTTCGTTTGAGCAAGTGGACGCTCGTCATACTGGTTACCCTGACAACTCTTTTGATATTGTCACATCATCACTACTCTTCCACGAGACACCTAAAGAGTGGACGCCTAAGATTCTTAAAGAGATGTACCGGATCACCAAACCCGGAGGTTGGGTACTATATGCTGACACCTATCGTGGTGAATACGCCCTGAGCGCTTCTTTTCAAGAACCGTGGTTGGATGACTTTATCCATTTCAACTTCGAGTACGAGTTTGCCAAAGCAGGTTTTACAGAACTCAATTACATTCGCTATGCCGTGGGTTTGTGGTATATGGTTGGCCGTAAGCTAGAAACGTGATGGCAAAACAATGACAACAGAAGTTAGCATCACGGCATAGCGACGGCAGCTTATTACTCACCGGGCGACTAGAAGTCGCAACTATACAGACTAAACCCACCTCCGTGGGTTAAAACCCTTGATGTATTAGTCCACCTCCGTGGACTACCCTGCGGGAAGTCGCAAAGCGTCTATGTTTGTGTAGTAGCGAATTCTATTCGCCTAATACTTTTCAAACTTTTTCCAACTATAAAAGCATAAATAATCAAAGGTTTGTAGTGAGAAATTTAGTTCTTGGATGACGGCTAAAACACTTGCCATAAAACAATTATAAGATTTTTTGTATTACTTAATATAGTTTGATTTATTCTCACTGACTTACTTAGTTGCTCTAAAAGCGGTTGTAATTAAACCCGTAAATCTGCATTTATTGCAACAATAAGCAACTGACAAATTTACAAGGCGACTGCAAATAACGTTGAGATAAAATTCAGTCGTTCCTGATACTTGCTATTTACTGAACATAAAAAGACAGCATTGAAGTAGCTGTTAAAAAACATGGTAATAAATTTATTAGTGACAACTATGGAATTGGAACAAAACCATGATTGATGAACAAGAAATAGAAAAATTGTGGCAAGCTTTCAAGGTATTAGACGTAGACGGCAACGGAGCGATCTCAACTGAGGAACTAGGGGAGGTAATGCGATCGCTAGGGCAAAATCCCACGGAAGCGGGGCTGCGGGACTTGATCAAGGAGATTGACGTTGACTTGTCAGGCACTATCGACTTTGAAGAATTTAAAACGCTGATGATAGCTAAGGTAGGCGATCGCCAAAGCCGCCTCAAGTTAGCCTTCAGCGCCTTTGATGAAGACGGTAGCGGTGAAATTACTGCCACCGAGTTGCGGACTGTTATGACTCAGTTTGGGCTGACAGACGCTGAATTGAATGAGATGTTGCGGGAAGTAGATCATGATGGCGATGGCTCAATTGACTTTGAGGAATTCTGTCAGCTAGTACCGGAAGAGTCAGAGAGCAAAACTGGCTATCAAGACTCACCGATTTCCCTTAACAGTTCACTCAAGACAGTTGCTACTTCCAATGAGGCCGCAGCAGCTAGCACCCAGCCGACGCAAGAAGCAACGACTCCAGAGTTGGCACAGCTAAGAGAACAATTAGTACAACACCCAAACTCACCAAATCAGAAAACAAGCGGAACCTCCCGCTTACAAATGCAGATTGGTTTGTTTCGTTTGATTCAAGGAGCAGCCTACCGCAGTTTCCGTGAAAGTTTCTCTGCCAACCACGAAACTCACTTGCGGGTGAAAAACTTGCCATACAGAATTACTGATTTTGTGGAGTTTGTTAAGCAAGCGATCGCACTGTACAAATCATTAGGTATAGTATCCGAGGATTGCTACCCTGTCTTAGATGCAGTGGTTGAATCAATTGCTGATGAATATGCCCGATTGCAGGAGCGGATCAAAAACTGGCAAACAGTGGCAAAGACACCAGAAATGTTGGCAGAGCAGCAAGCAATTTTAGAGGCGCGGAGTAAATTTGCCAATGTCAAAGAAAAGTTTGCAGCTGGAGTCGAGTTTGCAATTACCATCAAAAAGAAAAGTCTCAGCTTGGGCGACATCGTGGAAGGTGTGCTGGCCATTAACGAACTCAATCGTTTGAGGGGAATAGAACTGAACGAAGAAATGGCTCCACCACCAACTAAATCTGCGGGAAATCCAAAAGACTATTTGAACAAGTGGAACCGCGTCATCCTCTCGCAAGCAACCGAGGAAATAGATGGTGCAATCATGCCAGTAGCGTATTGGTATGAAGACTTCATGCCGAAGTTGTTGGCGGCCTTTAGTGTGTCTACAACAGCAGATATCCAAAGCAACACCGTACCCGACGAGGCGGCTTTAGATGAATGGTATCAGTGTACAAAAAACTCAGGAGAATTTAACCGCTACGGGGCAGATGTGGCAGAAAATTTTCTCCATTGCACTCCCAAACAGAAATTGATCCTCAAACAAGCATGGCGGTTAACACATCACTACCTAAATGGAGTGCAGAAACGGCGCGAACGCCTAGAATTTGGACGAGAATCAGGGGCGCTATCGCAGTATGTAGCATTTATTGATGTCTATCTAGATCGGACTGAGGTGAAGGATTCCCAAATGCGAGTCAGCTTCCCCTACTACATCGGCCCAGCAGTGTGGCGTTTCTTCCATACTACGGCTGAGATTGTATGTACCAAGACCGATGTACAGCAAAAAGCCGCAGTGGCAATCTTCAAAGACTTCTTCCAACTGTTTGCCACGATGTACCCCTGTCCTTATTGCCGCCATCACCTGAATATGTACGTTGTGCAAAATAAGGAAGTGGATATGTATCCTGTGGAGTATCTGGTACTTGGGCGTGATCCCAACCTGACTGACTTTGAGGTGTCACTAGAGGCGAAGTTATCCACCGTAGTCGATGGTTCCTCCCTGCGTTTATTCTTTTGGAAGCTACATAATACCGTTTCTTCTTCCATTGCGCGATCGGAAGAATGGTATCAAAAGGATGAGAAAGCATTCTACACCACCCGCTTTTGGCCCAGCCTTGACTCAGAGTTAGCCAGAGCCAATGCCCTCAAATACACCAGCATAGAAACTGCTCGCATCTACAACATCTACGGAATTCTCAAGCCATTGGCGCGGCTGACAGGGTTAAAAACGGAATTACCAAAGCTGCTAGAGAAGGGCGATCAGAATAACCTCAAGGAAGCATGTATAGTTGCACAGAACCACATCAAAGATTTAGAGGAGGCTGTCATCAGCGGACAGTTTCTGCAAGAGACATACTACTTTGAGCCTAGCCTTGTAGATAAACCTCCACTCTTCACCCCTGAAGAAGAAGAGTTTGCCCGAACTGGTATGTTTACAGAAACCATTTAAAATAATTCGTAATGACGCTCCTGCGTCGCTACCGCTGCGCTAACGTAATTCGTAATTAAGAATTCAATTACGAATTACGAATTACGAATTAGTTAACTTCCCTTTTTTTCTTGTCGTTCTTTGAGTTTCAGCATGATTTCTGCATGCATCTCGCGGGTAATTGGGTAAAAATACGTTAAAACTAAGCCACAAAGCAAACAAACGGTAGGTATCGGCCCAACAGCAATGCGAATAGCAAACAATGCCGATTCCGGTTGGATAGGTAGTGGACTTCCGGTTACAGTTTCTTTGAAACCAGATACTTGCAAAGCATTTCCCACTAAAAATAGTCCGAAAGCTAAACCAAATTTTTGTAGCAAAACCATGAAGCCATAAAAAATGCCTTCTCTGCGTTGTCCAGTTTGCAGTTCATCTAATTCAATCACATCTGGAATCATCGACCAGGGAATTAGATAAGCTGTGGATACACCAATACCTGCCATGACAGCCATAAAATACATCAAAACTATTTGACCAGGTTGTAAGAAAAATAGTCCGGCTGCTGCTATTATCCATAAACTCATTCCCAGAAAATAAACAACTTTTTTCCCAATTTTTTTACTCAGCGCCCCCCAGACAAATAGCATTAGGAGGGCAGTTCCTTGGACTGCAATCATCACTGTGGGCACGTCTGATTCTTTAAGACCCATACAATTGACTACAAAATAGGGAATAATGCTGGCTGTCACCTGCACACCTAGCCAAGAAAAAAGATATATACCAATAACAAATAAAAAAGGTCGGTTGCTAAAGACAATTTTTAGCTGTTCAAAGAAAGGGAGAGATGCGGGTTCCTCGACTTGGATGCGTTTGGCCTCAAAAGCCAAGATGCGATCGCGGACTCCAAAAACGCACCAATATAATCCTAAAATCGAAATTACAGTACAAACTGTTGCTAAGACAAGAAATTGTTGTTGGCGATCGCTAATTTGAGAAAAAACAATTTGCGTTAAAATCAACGACAGAATACTGCCGCCAATGGAAAATGTAAAACGATAGCTGTTAAGGCTAGTGCGTTCATCGTAATCTTGAGTTAGTTCAGGAGTCATTGCCGTATAAGGCAAATTCACAACCGTGTAGAATGCCTGAGATATCACCCCAATCGCTACGTAGTACCAGAACAGCGGCCAAATATTCTCACTCTGATTTGCGCTAAATTGCGGTACAATCCACTGCAAGAAGAAGAAAATCCCAAAGGGAATAGCCCCATAAAACATCCAAGGAAGACGACGACCCCAACGACGAGATTTCGTTTTATCAGTCAGGAACCCGACAACCGGATCATTTACCCCATCCCAGATTTTGCCAATCATCAAAATACTGCCAGCTAAACCCGCAGGGATACCAGCGACATTCGTGAAGAAAACCAGCAGAAAAAAGACGGAGATATTTGCAGTAATTGCTGGCCCTAAATCTCCTGCACCGTAAGCCAGCTTTGTTTTCAAGTCAAGTTTTTCACTGAGAGGATCTCGTTGGGCATCGCCATCAGCGACAGAATCTTTCATAATAACTTACGCTCATATTAAAATAAAAAGTTTGCGTCACCGATAGCGAAGCGGTAGCGAGTACTCCAGCGTCCGCAGGAGCGTCACAGCCCGTCCGTCCGTCGTAGACATCGCCTTCAATACTAGCCATCTACCACTCCCCTGAGACTTATGCCAGACCTTTATGTTTCTTGGTCAGATTATCACCAAAAAATTGAACAACTGGCTATTCAGATTTATGAATCCGGTTGGGAATTCAACCAGATTATCTGTCTTGCTAGAGGAGGACTACGAGTTGGAGATATTCTCTCCCGTATATACCAGCAACCACTGGCAATTTTAGCAACCTCATCTTACAGTGGCCCTGGTAAGCAAGAAAGAAGTAATTTAATTTTCTCTCACCACTTGACGATGACCGCCGAAAAGTTAGGTTCGCGCATTCTCCTAGTTGATGACTTAGTAGATTCTGGGGTAACACTCCAGCAGACTATACCTTGGCTCAAGCAAAATACTGATTTTCCCATTGAGGAAATTCGCACCGCCGTTCTTTGGTATAAAGCCTGTTCAGTTATAGCACCCAATTATTATGTTGATTATTTAGCTGAAAACCCCTGGATTCATCAACCTTTTGAACACTACGAGCAGATGAACCTCGCAGAACTTGCGGGTAAGGTAAATCAACCGTGTTGATAAATATATACACAAAGTTAATTTCACAGCCACTCATGCTCGACCAGATTCCTTAATATACAATTTTTGTAAAGTATTGGTCGCTTTTTAGATTTTAGCGATCGCTCGTCAAATAGTTGAAAACCGACCGTAATTTAGGCGAAACTAGAGGTGGTGGCAGAAAAAGTAAAATCACCCTCGGATAATTAAAAATGAAATCAGCAGACGAACGCGAACAATTAATTAAAGATATCAACGTATTACTAAACCAAGCTTATGACAGTACTTTAGATGAGATTTACGCATTACTTCAAAAAATAGAAGATGAAGAGGAAGAGGAAGATTTAAAAGCCTATGAGCTTGCAAAAAAATCTGCTGATATTGATGGCTCAGTGTCATGGGAGGAAGCTAAAAAAGAACTAAAACGAGAAATAAAAAAGGAAGTTGCGTGAGTTATAAAGTTGAAATCTTAAAGGGAGCATTAAAACAAGTTAAAAAATTATCGCCAGAACTTCAAGAATGCATACAAGTTAAAATTGATGATCTAGCAATAGAACCCCGTCCTAACGGAGTAAAAAAGCTAAAAGGTAAAGAAAATGCTTATAGGATTAGACTAGGTGAGTATCGAGTTATATACGATATTTTCGATGATATTCTAGTGGTGAATGTTGTAGAAGTTGGACATCGTAGCAAGGTTTATAACGATAAAAGTTAGGACTAATGAATTTGTAATTAATTTTTAATTAATTCTTGATGATTTTAGGTACTTTGAGTGCTTGTTTGTCAATTATTTATGCTTACTAAGGAAGAATAAAACCCCTTTTCTCGCGGTAGCACACCTTACTAACTACAAAATTAAATGATTTGTTGTCATTATTGGCGGTAAAAATATAAATAGTGGAACCTAACAATTTAAGTCCCCAAACTTAGGACTCCACCACCCTTTTTGGGTACTGAAATAAGCTACATCTTTATGTTTGGTATCCTTACGGGATTGTGCGTTAGAACATCGCAACATTGTCTTACTTTGCCCCTCTTTGATGTAACTGTACTCCTCTAGAGGTTTCTTACATACTGGGCAGGGATATGCCGTCATCTTTACGGGAGGCTTTTGTTGATTCTCAGCCTGGACTGCTTTAGTTTGTGGTGGCTGCCAAGTTTTGTTAAAGTCGCTCCAAAACAGCACGACATCACAGCCTTTTGTGCATTTGAGGAAATATTTCTTTTTAACCTTAGTACTCGGAATTTTGGCGAGAAAACTTTTGCATTCAGGGCATCGCGTTTTGGAAGTTTCATATTTGCGATCGCTTATCACATTAGCTTTTACTATTGAGGAACTTGGAACTATAGTTTTAGCTTTGGAAAGCGCTGGTACAAAGTAATTCTGATTCCAACTAGTTAAATAATGCTGCCAAGAGTTTTTTCCTTCAGAAATTGCATCAAGGGCATCTTCCATTTTCGCTGTGAATTCAGCCTCAAGTAAATCCGGCAGTGCTTTGAGCAAAAACGCATCAACTTCTAACCCTAACGCTGTAGGCTGAAGATGGTCTTTTTTCAACTCGACATAATTGCGTTTTTTTAAAGTAGCAACAGTAGGAGCATAAGTACTTGGGCGACCAATTCCTTTACGTTCCATCAGTTGCACTAATTTGGGTTCACTATAACGCGGCGGTGGCTGGGTCTGCTTCTGCTCATGTCCAGCATTCTCCAGTTTTAATGCTTGTCCCTGTTGTAATGAAGGTAAAATACTATCCTTGCTGAGATTATTCCAGTAGCGGGCATAACCGTAAAATTCAATTACTTGCCCTCTAGCTGACCACAGTAGAGAACCAGACTGAGTAATCACCAAAGTTTTACGCAATTGAGCAGCACGACACTGAGAGGCAATTGACCGTTTCCAGATCATCACATACAGATTAAACTCATCATCAGGAAGTTCTAAACGCAACTGAACTGAGGGACGAAATACATCCGTTGGGCGAATCGCCTCATGTGCTTCTTGAGCCGATTTGCTACTGCGATGCTTGGCGACTTGCTGCGGTACATTCTGCGGATCATTTTGCTCTAACCATTTACGGGCGCTGGCACAAAATTCTGGACTCAGCATTACTGAGTCTGTTCGCATATATGTGATAAGCCCTGCCTCATACAGCTTTTGAGCAACAACCATAGTTTTGTCGGGAGCAAACCTCAGCTTTGAACCGGCTGCTTGCTGAAGGCTGGAAGTTGTAAATGGTGGAGGTGGCTGGCGATTAACGATTTTTCCTTCAAAATGAATCACTTGATGAGGATGCCGCTGTGCTTCTTCAACTAAACGTGTCGCCTCTGCTTCGGAAAGAACACGCTTAGACTCTAGTGTTTCTGGACTATTACCCACTTTCGCGTCATCGTGAGTTTCAGTTTCTTGGTCTGCTGCATCTTTTGCAGAATCAACCGTACCTTTGTAAAAAGCCCGAAATCCTTCCGCATAATCTACCCAGACACTCCAGTAATCTTGGGGGACAAAAGCCAGAATTTCGTTTTCTCGCTGACAAATCAGATGTAACGTCGCGCTTTGGACTCTGCCAACACTCTTAGCGCCGTTATTCAATGCCCAAACTAGAGGGCTACCTTTATAACCTACCAACTTATCTAGGCAATCTCGGCACAGCCCAGCACCGATTAAATTTTGGTCTAGCTTTCTAGGATTAGCGATCGCACTTTGTACCGCCGATGCTGTAATCTCAGTATAAATTACTCGTTTCGGTTCCCTTAAACCCAGCGTTTCTTTAAGATGCCAAGCGATTGTTTCGCCTTCCCGGTCTGGGTCAGTTGCTAAGACAACTTCATCAACTTGCTTCACCGCAGACTTGAGCTTCTGAATTGTTTCTTTCGCTCGTTGGTCACGTGGAACGTAATTGCACTTTACATTACTGCCGTCCATGACAAAGCCCAAGGAATCGTCCCCTTCATTGCTGAGTTCTCGGATGTGGCCACAACTGGCTAGAACTTTCCAATCCGAACCTAGAATTTGACTGAGTTTTTTGACTTTTCCCGGAGATTCCACCACAAGGAGGCGTTTGATCATAGCAACTCCGTTTTCGATGCTCTATGTTGAATACTTTGTAACAACAAGTAATTCCATAGTATATTTTAGTATATATGTATCATCTATAGAACTCATGTTTAATTTTTGAAAAAATTTCGTATAACTCAAAGAGGCTTCTTGACTGTTGCCTTCTTAAGCAAATAATTTCAGAAATTGAATCGGATTGTTATAGTGCTTTTATTACTTTTAAATTGAAGCGTAAAAAACCCGGCTTCTCTATGAAAACCGGGTTTTTAAGTAATTGTTAATTTATTTCTGGGCAGTACAACAGGGCAATAAAGGCTTGTTTACAACTTCTTTAATGTCTACTGAATTTAACAAATCTTCCCAATATTTCTGAACTTCGGGATCATTAGGACGCTGGCTGCGTAAATTAGCTAAAATTCTCAAAGCATCTTCCCAAAATCCGGCTGTTGCAAATAAAACTGCACGATCCAAGTCTGTGTTTGGTTGGTTTAGCTGAAGAGATAGGTTTTCATCTTGCGATCGCACAATTGTACCTTGTACATACGAGTCTTTGTCGCGGTTACTCGGGTCACAAATCATCGCAAAAGTCCAGTTATACTCTTTACCGATTTGTAAAGATGGCTGATTAACAGGTAAATTTACACTAACAATACCATTCTGCCCAACAGGTTTGAAAGTTCCCTTATACAATGGGTCAACGCTATCATCATCCTGCAAAACAAATTCTAGTGCTTGCACTGTTGTCGAGGTTTGAGGAATGTAGAAATAGAATGTGGGACGCTCTGCTGTGGTTCGTTGAGCTTCTTTATCTGTTGGTGTCAGGGGAATAATATATTGTCCAGTTTGAAAGCAACTTCCTCGTGTTCCTGCTGACCTGACCCTACCAGGTCTACCTGGAACAAAGGCGATACGATTTCTAGCGTTACCCCGTTTAATATAACCTGTTACATTTCTAATTGCAGCAGTAGCATACCTATCTCCAGGACGTAGGCGTTCTGCTTGCTGAAAATATCCTAAAGCTTTTCTGTAGTTTCTTCGTTTGGTTTCATTATAGCCACTTACCATATATTGGGTGTAAGCAGATTTAGCTTGTGCCAGTTGGTAAACTGACTCTGTTGCCAAAACTTGAGTAGTCCTTACAGACTCAAAGGGGAGAAATGCTAAAGCAGCAAGCAGATAGCTTGCCCAAAATCTATATTTCATGATGTTTATGTCCACTTGTAGTACATTGTTTGGGTATATATAATACAATACCCTAAGCTTTACAGTGGCAAGACTTTGTGTGTGCTAGTTTTTGCGAAGGCTGAGGTCGCCTTCTGAATTTTTTCCAACAAAATTCCCGACTTCTTAAAAAAGTCGGGAATCTGAGCCTTTGAATTTTCACTAGTCTAAAGTCGATAGACTGTTGGCTTTTATCTATTCCCTAATGAGGTACAGCCAATTGTTCATCGGCTACCTGAACATGATCAGCAACAATTTTGCGGAATAAATCGCCTTCAATTGTCTCCTGTTCTGCTAGCAAATCTACTAAACGTTCCAAAACTATGCGGTTTTCTTCCAATAGTTCTTTGGCTTTGATGTAGGAATTGTTAACAATTTCGCGCACTTGCGAATCAATTTTGGCGGCAATTTCCTCAGAATAGTCTGATTTATTCATCCAGTCGCGTCCTAAAAATACCTCTGCACTCTGATTTTCTAGTGACAATGGGCCTAATTCTGACATCCCGAAGCGTGTTACCATCTGCCGCGCCATCCCTGTCACCTGTTGCAAGTCATTGCTTGCACCTGTGGTCACTTCTGGCTTCCCAAAAACGATTTCCTCGGCGGCGCGACCACCCAAGGTAGCAGTAATCCTGGATTTGAGTTGGGAACGGGAAATTAACCCCTGTTCTTCGTTGGGAGTAAACCAAGTTAATCCTAGTGCTTGTCCTCGTGGAATTAATGTAACTTTCTGCACAGGGTCATGGTTTTTGAGCAATGTGCCTACTAAAGCGTGTCCAACTTCATGATAGGCAATCAAGCGTTTGCTCTTGCTGTCTACTAAGGCGGTACCTTCCATACCTGCAACAACTCGATCTACAGCAGCATCAATTTCTAAAAGGGTGACAGCTTCTTTGCGTCTCCTCGCAGTGAGAATGGCGGCTTCGTTGAGTAAGTTGGCTAAGTCTGCGCCAGTAAATCCAGGAGTGCGGCGAGCGATCGCTTCTAATGATACGCTAGGATCGATTTTCTTATTCCGGGCGTGGACTTTCAAAATTTCTAGTCGCCCTTTCAGATCCGGTGCATCCACCATCACTTGTCTGTCAAAGCGTCCCGGTCTGAGCAGTGCTGCATCTAAGACATCTGGACGGTTAGTGGCAGCAATAATAATGATGCCTGTGTTACCTTCAAAACCATCCATTTCGGTGAGGAGTTGGTTGAGGGTTTGTTCGCGCTCGTCGTTACCGCCACCGATCCCAGCACCCCGTTGTCTACCTACTGCGTCAATTTCATCGATAAATATTAGGCAAGGAGCATTATCTTTGGCTTTCTTGAAGAGGTCGCGCACGCGAGATGCACCCACACCAACAAACATTTCCACAAATTCCGAACCGGAAATACTGAAGAATGGTACACCTGCTTCACCTGCGATCGCTTTTGCAAGTAAAGTTTTACCAGTACCAGGAGGGCCAATTAACAGCACGCCTTTGGGAATCCGTGCGCCTACAGCAGTAAATCTTTCTGGCTGTTTCAGAAAAGTAACAACTTCTTCGAGTTCTTCTTTCGCTTCTTCAACCCCGGCTACATCTTCAAATTTCACTCCAGTTTTTGCTTCCATTTGGAAGCGAGCTTTGGATTTGCCAAAATTCATTGCTTGGCTAGAAGCATTAGTAGAGCGCCGCAGGAATAATAGCATTAAAGCCACCAGTGGCAAAATCCACATCAGATTGATCAACAGCCCAACAGCAGCTCGACTGTTAGCAGAGGAAACCTCGCCAAAATCAACATTCTTATCTTTGAGAATGTTAATCAACTCTGTGTTTTGTGCCAGAAGTCTCACCTGTTGCGGTGGTGTATTCTCCTTTTGCCCCTTGAGATAAACTCTTGCTAGCTGTTCGGTTTCGTCAAGCTCTACTTTTTGGATTTCTCCCGCCTTCGCTTTCTTGATCAAGTCACCATAATTTAGAGCAGTGCTCTCTGCTTTTTGTGCCAATACGGGAGAAGCCGAGAACATTCCTGGCAACATAATCAAACTAGCTGCGATTGCACCAACCCAAGCAACACGCTTTGATGACTGCCTTTTTATCAATGCTTTTTTTCCCAAATTTGTCATAATAATTACCTTTTGTCTGGTGGCACAAGTTGAGCTATGGTTTTATGCCTATTCTTCTAGCAAAAATTGTAATAACTGGAAATTACACTTTTCTTATCTAGTCTAACTTCCACACAAAAGCATTCCCAAGTTTCTTCCGGCTATCACATCAAGTTGAGCAAACTGGATAATTATTCTGGCTCCTGACTGTAGATATTAATTTGACACATTCTGACACAAATCGCTAAGATAAGCATAATCATAACGATTCCGCTTTTCAAAAAAATCTGGTGATGGTAGCTAGTTAATAGTTTGTTGCTTAATTATGGTGAGAATTGTTGGCATTGGTGGTAGTTTAAGACCCAACTCCTATACCCAGCTTGCTTTACTTTTAGCAGTGCAAAGGGTAGAAGCCCTCGGTGCAGAGGTGGAAATTCTTGATTTAAGGCAGTTGCATTTACCGTTTTGTACTGGCGCAAAGGAGTATCCAGAGTATCCAGATGTTCAGCGGTTGCAAGATACAGTCAGTCGCGCCGATGGGTTAATTTTAGCGACACCTGAGTATCATGGTGGTGTTAGTGGTGTCCTGAAAAATGCCCTGGATTTGATGAGTTTTGAGCAACTGTCTGATAAAGTGACAGGACTAATTAGTGTTTTGGGTGGTCAGTCTAATAGTAATGCTTTAAATGACCTAAGGTTAATTGTCCGTTGGGTACATGGTTGGGTGATTCCAGAACAAATTGCGATCGGACAAGCTTGGGGTGCTTTCAGTCCTGAGGGCAAACTAGTAGATGAGAAGCTCTCTCAAAGATTTGATCAATTTGCTCAAAGTTTAGTTGATAACACTCGCAAGCTGCGGGGCGTAAATTAGTTGTAGGGTGGGCATAGCTATGCCCACCCTACAAAACTAAAACTAATCAGTGATGATTAGAATCCTCGTGCATTCACGCCGAGGATTACATTAATTAATTAATGATGATGGTGGTGGTGATGATGATCCCCAGCAAGTTGGGGATTAACTGCCAAAGTTTGCTCTGACAACAACTCTGCAATATGAGCATCAGCCCATTGGGCAGCCATTGCCATAAATTCTGGATGATCGTTGACGCAAGCCATTTGCACGTAGTTCGTACCAGGATGCTGTTTTTCCAAAGCATGGATGATATGGTGTACATCCAATAAAGTTTCGTGGTTTTCTGTGGCAAAGCCAATTGGCATAAAAATTACCACTTTTGCACCTAATTGAATCAGGTTATTTGCAGCCTGTTCTGCATTTGGTTGTGTCCAATCAATTAAGGGCGTGTCATGGTTGAGCCAACCCACCGAGATTAAAGGATAGCGGTTAATCAACTTATCTCGTACCAAATCGTACATTGCTTCACTTTCGGCAATTCCAGAAGTGAAGCCTTTAGCTTTATGGGGACAGCCGTGGTTCATTAGGACAATGCCGATTTGAGAAGGTAGATAAGCTGCTGCTAATTCAGCAATTTTCTCCTCAACCAGATGAGCCATTAAATCAATGTAAGCTGGTTCATTGAAGAAAGAAGGAATGTAGCGCTGTGCTTTAACCCAGTGTTCTTCACCATCAGCCAACTCAACGAGAGCGTTGTTAACTTGCTCGATCGCAATCCCACTGGTAAAGATAGAATCAACAACCAGCAGTGGGTAAATTAGCAGCTTATCGAAGCCTTGGTTTTTGATTTCTGCTAAAACTTGATTAGGAAGAAAAGGGGCGCAGAAGTTGAAAGCCTTGAAAACTTGGACACTCTCACCCCATTTTTCTTGTAATTGCTTTTCGATACCAGCCCGTTGCTGTTCAAAGATGGCATTGTGTGGGGAGATAAAATCGTGATGTGTGTGTCCCCACTCATGGCGGTCAAATAGCGCCAAGAGTTTTGCCAGAGGGGGATAGATCCAGGTTGGCACCGGTGCGAATTTTGCTGTCAGTAGATTTAAAGCCTGTTCGTTATAGTTGGCGAAATCTTCGTAGCTTTCGACTTCGCCGTAGCCCATAAGCAGTACGGCTACACGGTCTTTACCTGATAGATGCTCGTGGGTGTGTTGTACTTTTTCCGGCGTGGCAACCACAATGAGTTCCTCAATATAACCAGAGTGCAGAGAAATATAAAGTTAGGGAATAGCTTACACATTTTCCCTACTCTACTAGTAACTTATTATCCCATCCAGGGGGATAGGATAGGTGAGAAAATCAAAATAATACATCAAAAGACATACTACGAGTATTACGGCATACTGAGCAATTCTCATCTAGTGATGCCGATTCCCATTGTGGTCTTGGGTAGGAAAAATTGAACATTAACGTAGAAGTTGCTTAATCAAAGGACTTAAAGTCTGGAAAACTCAAGTTTGTTGGGCTTGACGATATCAGGTGTTGTTTGAATTTTGACATATTATAGTAGGACTTACACACAGGTAACGGAAAACGAACCACAGAGGACGCAGAGGTCACAGAGAAATGAGAGTTTTAGAGGGTTTTTGCATAAGTTCTAATATGTTTTAAATGTTCAAAAAGCTGAAAAACTCAGTTTTATCTCAAGTCCAATTCCCATTGCCTGATTTATGTCAGGGTTAACAATTAATAAATCCCTGTAGTAATTTTAAGTTATTAATAATTGTGAAAGCTGCTAACCCAATAGACAGATGAGTATAATTATTTGCCCTGGAATCCATGAACCAGAATTAACTGAAAGCTTTAGATTCGGATTGTTAGATTTAGTTTCTAATAGCACAATCGGTCATAAATCAGCAAATATACTGGTATTTCCGAGTCAGGATTTATTGGTTTTATCAGCATTTCATATCTTGCAGTTTTTGCGCGATCGCTTGGGCGATCAGCTAAAATCGCCAATTATATTCATTAGCTTTAGTGCTGGCGTAGTCGGGGCAATAGGGGCAGCGCATTTGTGGCAACTCTTAGGTGGTCGTGTCAAAGCATTTATTGCTATAGATGGATGGGGAGTGCCACTACAGGGTAATTTTCCTATTCATCGGATGAGTCATGATTATTTCACCCATTGGAGTTCGTGTTTGCTAGGTAGTGGGCAAAATAACTTTTATGCAGATCCGGCAGTTGATCATTTGTCCATGTGGCGATGTCTAACGACAAGCCACTCTGCGTCTACCCCCCAAACTGTACAGGGTTGGTGGGTAGATTCATCCATTGGAATTTCTCCACCCAAGGGTCATCTGACAGCAGCTGAATTTTTGCATATGCTGTTAAAGCACTATGAAGCAAATTAGTCCGGACAACAGAATTAGGAGTTAGGAGTTAGAAAGTTAGGAGTGGAGAAGGGAACAGGTTACAGGTGATCGTCAATAAAAACTATCTCCTATCCCCTATCCACCATCCCATATCTCCTATCCCCTGCCCCATCTACCCTAATCACTATCCCAAAGTATCTAATGTTTCCAACAGAACCGGCTGCTGTTAATAACGGGTTTGGCGCACTGCTAAAAAACCGTGGTTTTATGCTCCTGTGGATTGGGCAACTGGTGTCCCAGTTAGCAGATAAGATCTTCTTCGTTTTGATGATTGCTCTGCTGGAGAACTACTCTCCACCTGCTGGGTTGGCACAAAACTCAATGTACTCAACTTTGATGCTGGCCTTTACAATACCAGCGATTTTGTTTGGTTCTGCTGGTGGTATCTTTGTTGACCGCTTGCCAAAAAAGCTGATTATGGTCGGCTCAGATGTCGTGCGTGGGCTGTTAACCCTGTGTCTTCCCTTTTTGCCAAGGGAATTCTTAATTCTGTTAATTTTAACTTTTGCCATTTCTTCAGTGACGCAGTTTTTTGCACCCGCAGAGCAAGCTGCTATTCCCCTGTTGGTAAAGCGAGAAAATTTGTTGGCAGCCAATGCACTCTTTAGTAGCACGATGATGGGAGCTTTAATTGTTGGCTTTGCAATCGGAGAGCCGATTTTGAGTTTGTCGAAAAACTTGATGGGAGCAGAATACGGCCAAGAGCTTGTGGTTGGGGGATTATATATATTATCGGCTGTGATCATGCAGCCGATTAAGTTTAAAGAAGACAACCCCCACGGGGAAGGCTGGGCATCAAACCACCCTTGGGCCGAATTCACCGCCAGCTTGCGCTATCTCAAGAAAAACCGTTTGATATTGAATGCCATGCTGCAAGTGACAACCTTATATTGCGTGTTTGCAGCCTTAACGGTGCTGACAATTCAATTAGCCGAGGAGTTTGGTCTTAAAGAAAAACAGTTTGGCTTTTTCTTAGCAGCAGCCGGGGTGGGTATGGTATTTGGTGCGGCGATTTTAGGTCATTGGGGTGATAAATTGCATCACAAGCCCTTACCTTTGATTGGATTTTTGATGATGGCACTAGTTTTAGGAGTCTTCACTTTTACGCACAACTTATTAGTGGCACTAGGACTCTGTGCATTTTTGGGTGTAGGTGCTTCCCTAATTGGCGTACCCATGCAGACTTTAATTCAACAGCAAACACCACCTACCATGCATGGTAAAGTATTTGGCTTCCAAAATCATGCTGTTAACATTGCTCTGGCGTTACCCCTGGCAATTACTGGGCCATTAACTGATGCTCTCGGCTTGCGAACTGTGCTTGTAGGAATGAGTATTGTTGTCGTAGTTGTCGGTGTTTGGGCTTGGCAAAATACCCGCCGAGTCTTGCAAGACGTAATTTAATTAATGTAGGCTAATAGTCTAGGTTTATATTTAATATAAAAATTAATAAGATTTTGATTGAAGTTTTCAATTAAAATGAAATCTTAACTACAGAATTCAGCATTAACTTTAGCTATAGTCTGAGGTTTGACCGTGCGATCGCTTTCCCAAATCAGTCTCCCACAAACCGAGAATCACAAACAGTCTCGTACTTCTAGCCCGCCAGTCGTGCCCAAACGTGCATCTGGCGGTTTTGCTCTGCTTGACAGCCTTCATCGCCACGGCGTTGATTATATTTTTGGTTATCCTGGTGGGGCAATTCTACCAATTTACGACGACCTGTATAAGGTGGAAGCAACTGGTGCTATGAAGCACATTCTCGTGAGACACGAACAAGGCGCAGCCCACGCCGCCGATGGTTACGCCCGTGCCACAGGGAAAGTAGGGGTATGCTTTGGGACTTCTGGCCCAGGAGCAACTAACTTGGTAACAGGGATCGCCACCGCCTACATGGATTCAATCCCGATGATTGTGGTTACGGGACAGGTAGCACGGCCGTCGATTGGTACAGATGCTTTTCAAGAAACCGATATTTACGGGATTACGCTACCGATCGTCAAGCACTCCTATGTAGTGCGTGACCCCAAAGATATGGCGCGAATTGTCGCTGAAGCCTTCCACATCGCTAGTACTGGGCGTCCAGGGCCAGTTTTGATTGATGTCCCCAAAGATGTAGCTTTAGAAGAATTTGACTATGTGCCTGTAAAACCAGGTTCAGTAAAATTGCGTGGTTATCGTCCCACGGTGAAGGGAAATCCCCGGCAAATTCATGCCGCGATTCAGTTGATTACTGAAAGTCGCCGTCCTCTACTGTATGTCGGTGGTGGTGCGATCGCAGCTGGCGCTCATGAAGAAATCAAACAGCTAGCTGAATTATTCAATATCCCTGTCACCACAACCTTAATGGGGATCGGTGCCTTTGACGAACATCATCCCTTAGCTTTGGGAATGTTGGGGATGCACGGCACAGCTTACGCTAACTTCGCCGTTAGTGATTGTGACTTGCTGATTTGCGTTGGCGCTAGATTTGACGATCGCGTTACAGGCAAGTTAGACGAATTCGCCTCCCGCGCCAAAGTAATTCACATCGACATCGATCCCGCAGAAGTCGGCAAAAACCGCGTACCCGAAGTGCCCATCGTTGGCGATGTGCGGAATGTGTTAGTAGACTTATTGCGTCGCTGCAAAGAAACAGGCGTTAAGGCTACACCTAATCAAAACCAAGAGTGGTTAAATCTAGTCAACCGTTGGCGCGAAGAGTATCCTCTCATAGTGCCGCACCATCCTGACAGCATTTCACCCCAAGAAGTAATTGTAGAAGTCAATAGCCAAGCACCCAACGCTTTCTACACCACAGATGTCGGACAACATCAAATGTGGGCGGCACAATTCCTGAAGAATGGCCCAAGACGCTGGATTTCTAGTGCTGGTTTGGGAACGATGGGTTTTGGCTTACCTGCGGCAATGGGCGCGAAAGTGGCCTTTCCTGATGAAGAAGTCATTTGTATCAGCGGCGATGCTAGTTTCCAAATGTGTTTGCAGGAACTCGGAACACTTGCACAATATGGAATAAATGTCAAGACAATTATTATCAATAACGGCTGGCAAGGGATGGTGCGCCAGTGGCAGCAAGCCTTCTATGGTGAGCGTTACTCATGCTCCAACATGGAAGTAGGGATGCCAGATGTAGAGTTATTGGCAAAAGCTTATGGCATTAAAGGCATGGTAATTAGCGATCGCAGTCAATTAAAAGATGCGATCGCTGAAATGCTGGCGCACAAAGGCCCGGTGATTGTGAATGTCCACGTCACCAGAGACGAAAACTGCTATCCAATGGTAGCCCCTGGTAAAAGCAACGCTCAAATGGTCGGTTTGCAGAAACAACCGCCGAAAGCCGCAGCCGAGCCAGTGTATTGTAGCAACTGCAATGCCAAAAATGCTCCTACCCATAACTTCTGTGCTGAGTGTGGGACGAAGCTGTAACGCTTTTTGATAATTTAGACCAGAGAGGTAGGGGAGCAAGGAGAAGGGGAGGGTTAGGGTGGGGTAAAATCCTGGTTAATCAGCTATTTCAGACTTGTGTGTACACCGTATCTTTTTAGGCTACGCAGCGTACACAAGTAATAAAAACCTCTATCGCTCAAGACAACTTAACCGTTTTTATACGCAGATTAATATATTCTCTGCGTATTTTTTATGAAAAAAAGATTCATCCCAATGTATATTTCTGCATTTTTTTGGGAATCATAAATCGAGGAAGCATGATAAACCGCAAAATATGACTTCCTGAAATATCACGTAACTTTTAGAGGATAATTATGTCTAAACGCAAGTTGCCCAAAGGCCGTAGTGTTAGTTCAGTTGCTCTAGAACCAGAAGTTGCGATCGCAATCCTTGGACTTTTTTCCGCTGCGGCTGATGGTGAAGGTATTTCTTCCACAGAAGAATATGCTTTAAGTGAATTTCTCGGTCGGGTTGACTTATTTGAAGATTACTCTGAAGAAGACTTTGAAGAATTGACCGAAAAAGTCGTCAGCTTGATTGAAGAAGAAGAACCAGAAGATTTAATCGCCCAATCCATCGAATCCTTACCCAATAGAGGTTATCGTGAAGCTGCATACATCACAGCTATCTTAGTTGTGGGGATTGACGAAGAAGTACCCGAAGCTGAACAAGATTATATCTCTGAACTTCAAGAAGCCTTAAAAATTTCAGACGAACGCGCACAAGAACTTATAGATGCAGTGTTCGGAGAGGAAGAAGAGGAAGAAGAAGAAGAAGAGGAGTAATCTTTATTGAATTGCAACCTCAGTCATCTACCATCTTTAATTTGGGGTTGCTAATTTAAAGTATGAAATAATTTTGTTTGAGTTAAGTTGTTCAGATTCCCGACGTCATGAAGAAGTTGGGAATCTTGCACATTATCAAAATTAATCCGATAGAGCAATACAGTTCAGAATGAGCAACAAAACCCTTATTGTAGAGACGCGATAAATCGCGTCTGAATTTATAGCGTCTCGATTTATCGCGTCTTCTGAACCGTATTGTCCGATAAAGGACTAATTAGAAATTGGTACATTTTTAAATGCAGCTGTATCTGGCACAAAAATGTCCAAATTATTAATACTGTCGGGAACTCTTAGCCAGATATAAGCATCTGCGGAGGCTTGTGGACGTACTTGGAACAAAGAAACGCTACCTGTTGAGCGATTAAGAGCAACTCCTTTGTAGGTTACGCTAGTGTCAGGATTGCGGGCTGTTGTACTAGCAACCGATATAATATCGCCACCAACAACTCCGTCTGTGGCAAGGCGACGAATACGCATTTGCAGATTTACCACATCACGGTTTCCAGTTTCTGGATCTTTAATTCGTTTTGCTGAAAGTAACTCAACTTCTGCCTTTTTGCCAAAAGCAGGCTGCAAAAATTGACCAGGGCTAATTACTGAAGTTGTAGCAGTAGCTGGGGATGGTGAGACTGTTGCTTGTGGAGAAGTTGTAGCTGTAGGACTTGGCACTTGAGTGGGAATGGTACTACTGACTGTATTAGTAGCATTGAGTGTCTGCCGCAACGTGAAAACTTCATAAGCTACATAGCCGCTACATCCTAAAGCCAAAGTAGAGAGTAATACAGCTACACCAGATAAAAATGTACTCACACCATTGCCTCGATTTCGTATTTCTGTATATGCAGGTTGACTTAGGTTTCTATTTCGTAGTCCCATAAATTATGTTTGTGCGTAGGCGCAGCCCGTCGTAGACATCGCCCACGTATGAAACATGTGAACATCTTCCCTATACTAGTTAAGTAACTTTACTGAGCAATTACTTCTCTCTCCGGAAAGAAGTCTTTGGCAAAGTCAAAATATCTATCTTTGAGATAAGGAAAATTGGTGAGACTTAAGACTTTAAATCAACCACTGGGTGTTTTGTTAATATTTTTGACTAGCCAGATAGGATTTAGTTCTATTGCAAAAGCACAAACCCCAGTTGCACCAACAATTACCACAAAATCAATTTGCTCTACCCGACTGGGAACAGCTATAGATGCTGTAATCAATCGCCCCTTATTCAGTCGGGTGCGCTGGGGAATTTTGGTACAACCCCTGTCAACCGGGCAAACTCTTTACAGTCGAGATGCTCAGAAATATTTTACTCCCGCGTCTAACCTCAAATTGCTGACAACAGCAGCAGCATTGCAGCAATTGGGTGCTAATTTTCGGATTCGCACCTCTGTTTATCAGAATGGCAATGGTGTTTTACGTGTTGTCGGTAGGGGAGATCCTAGTTTAAGTGATGCTGAACTGCAAAAATTGGCACAGCAGCTAAAACAGAAAGGTATTACTCAAATTCAGCGATTGATAGCTGATGATAGTTATATTCAAGGTGATATTGTTAACCCCACCTGGCAATGGGAAGATGTGCAGTCAGACTATGGCGCACCAGTCAACAGCTTTATTCTGAATCAAAATATTTTTAGCTTAAAACTTGTACCGCAGGCTGTAGGTAAATCTTTACAAGTCGTATGGACTGATGCTGGCGAAGCGAGACAGTGGCGGATAATGAATCAGTCAGTAACCGTTGCCCAAAATCAACCAAGCTACATCAATGTTACCCGCGAATTATCTGGGACAGTATTACGAATTCAAGGACAACTGACAACAAATTCTGAACCGACTTTAATAGATTTGCCTGTAGTTGACCCTAATTATTACTTCTTACGGCGCTTCCGTACTGCTTTGGCAACAGAAAAAATTTCCTTAGGACAAACATTAATAGTAAATGGTGGTGTTAATCAAGAGGAAATAGCATTTGTAGAGTCGCCACCTTTAGTTGAATTATTAGCAGAGACAAATCTAAATAGTAATAATCTTTATTCTGAAGCACTGTTGAGAGCATTATCTGTAGAAAAACCCAAAGTAAAAAATCAGACTAGTGCTGATGTAGGTTTGGAAGTCGTCAAAGCGAGTTTAACTCAATTGGGAGTTGATCCAGCAAATTATATTTTAGTGGATGGTTCGGGTTTATCGCGTCGTAACTTAGTGACACCAGAAGCTTTTGTACAAACTTTGCGAGGAATAGCAAGAACACCAACAGCATATCTGTATCGCGCATCTTTACCCGTGGCGGGTAAAAGTGGAACCTTGAAGGGTCGTTTTCAAAATACATCTGCTGAGGGCATTGTGCAAGCCAAAACAGGTACGTTAACGGGTGTAGTTTCTCTATCTGGATATATGAATGCGCCTAAGTATGAGCCTTTAGTTTTTAGTATTATTGTGAATCAATCAGAACAACCTGCAACAGTTGTGCGGCAGGCAATTGATGAAATTGTTGTGTTGTTAACGCAGTTGCAGCGTTGTTAATATTATTGCCATCAAATTAAACAACAGGTTGACTAATTCGGAGTCCCATGATCACTAAGTCCCGTTCAACGCTATCAATTTCGGCGACTTCAGGTAAATGTCCCCAATGTTGAAAACCAAATGTTTCAAAAAGCTTTAAACTGGGTTGATTGTGGGCAAAGATGAAGCAAACTAGGGTCTTTAAACCCAAACTAGGACTTTCACTAATTGCTTGTGCTAATAGTTGTCGTCCCAAACCACACCGATGAAAGCTAGGGGCTATGTAAATACTAATTTCGGCAGTCTTACTATAGGCGGGCCGCCCATAAAAGGATTGGAAACTAAGCCATCCAGCAATTACTCCCTCTACTTCGATTACCCAAAGTGGCTGTTGTGAAGGCGATCGCGCCTTAAACCAAGGAAGACGACTTTCCACAGATACTGGCTCTAAATCAGCAGTTGCCATGCGGCTAGGAATTGCAGCATTATAAATTGCCACAATTGCAGGCAAGTCAGTTTCAATCGCATGGCGAATAGTCATTGCTACCGTCTTGGAAAAAATCTTGAGAAAATATTCAAAAATAATACAGCGTTACGGAAGCTGTAATCCTATCTCACCAGAATAGTTTTAGCTCCCCTTCGCACCGCTTGGATAGGATTTGCAGTTCCTCCGGTTCCTCCATCGACAGCTAAAATCTGATAACTTAACGTTGACTGCTAATGTTACATCTAGTATCGTTGAGCGGGGAAAAACCAACGTGAAAGCACAGGTATTTAGAGGCGTCAATCAGTTGTCTTACGAAGATATCCCAGTTCCAACCCTAGAACCAGATGAAGTGCTGGTACAGGTGCGGGTTGTGGGGTTGTGTCAGTCAGATATTAAAAAAATTCGTTATCCACTGTATGAACCGCCGCGCATTTTTGGACATGAAACTGCCGGCACGATCGCAGCATTAGGCAATGATGTCAGAGGTTGGCAAGTTGGACAACGGGTAGCGGTAATGCACCACATCCCCTGTATGCGTTGCGCCTACTGCCTAAATGATAATTTTTCAATGTGTGATGTCTACAAAAACATCTCCACAACCGCAGGTTTTAACGCCAGTGGCGGCGGTTTTGCCGATTATGTCAAAGTTCCCGGACATATTGTTCAAAACGGCGGACTAATTCCCATCCCGGATAATATCAGTTTTGAAGAAGCGAGTTTTGTAGAACCGACTAACTGCTGCTTGAAAGCTGTGAAAAAAGCTCAAATTGCTCCAGGACAAACTGTCTTAGTTACTGGTGCTGGGCCAATTGGGTTAATGTTCATTATGTTGGTGAAGTATTTCGGAGCAAAAGCGATCGCTACCGATTTACTACCCTCTAGAATTGAAAAAGCCTTGAGTGTTGGTGCAGAAGCGGCTTTTGATGCTCGTGATCCCGATTTACCAGCAAAAATTCATGCCCTAACTGGTGGACTGGGTGTTGATGTTACCCTGCTGGCTGTTCCTAGTGAGAAAGCCTTCTTTCAAGCACTTGACTGTACGCGCAAAGGTGGCAAAATCTTGTTTTTCGCCGAATTCCCTGATGAAGTAGAAATTCCCATCAACCCTAATATCCTCTACCGTCGGGAAATTGACTTAATCGGCAGTTATAGCTCATCTTATCGGCTTCAGAATCTATCAGCTGATATTGTATTTAATCAGCGAATTGACGTGCAAGCATTGATTAGCGATCGCTATCCATTAAAAGATTTATCAGCAGCTGTCGAAGTTGCGATCGCACCCACACCGGATACTTACAAAATCCTAATTTATCCGTAAAATAACGTAGATATAGGGACGCAGGGAAATTATTCTTTGCGTCCTCGTCTCTTCTTCCCTTATCTCCCCATTAGCCCAAACAAAATGCTTATTACTCTAGTTGCAGTCGCCCTACTAGCTTTTTACGTCGCCTGGAATCTCGGAGCAAACGATGTTGCTAACGCGATGGGAACCTCTGTAGGTTCTAAAGCTGTTACCCTCAAACAAGCGATAATAATTGCTGGGGTATTAGAGTTTACGGGTGCTGTATTGTTTGGACATGAAGTAACGGAAACTCTCGCAACGAAAATTACCAATCCCGCTTTATTCGCAGCTACACCCCAAGTATTAGTTGCTGGGATGGTAACTGTATTAATTTCCTGTGGTGTGTGGTTGCAAATTGCCACATCACGCGGTTTACCAGTATCCTCTTCTCATGCGGTTGTTGGTGCGATCGCTGGATTTAGTTGGGTAGCTTTGGGAGTAGGTGCAATTGATTGGTCATCAATTGGCTTGATCACCATTGGCTGGGTTTTAACGCCATTAATTAGTGGTGCGATCGCTGCTTTATTCTACAGTCAAATCAAGCACTGGATTTTGGATCAACCCAATCAAATAGTGCAGTTACAAGAATGGATTCCCTGGTTGAGTACTGCGCTGCTAGGTGTATTCGGCGTGATTGTATTACCATCACTAACTCAACCGCTAACCAATTTTGTAATTGAGCAAGTTGGTTTCAACATCCCTGCTTACGACATCCCACTGTTAACGGGTGCAGTAGCAGCAGTTGGACTCACAATTATTAGTTGGCGACAATTGGGAGATTTGGGGAAAACAGAAGAGTCTATTCAATTCCCAGTCCCCAATCCCCAGTCCCCAATCCCTAATCCCGTAGAAAGATTATTCGGGCGATTCCAACTACTGAGTGCTTGCTTTGTAGCCTTTGCTCATGGTTCTAATGATGTGGGAAATGCGATCGCTCCTTTAGCTGCGATCGTTTACATCAATCGCACTGGTAGCGTACCTACAGATGGTATCACCATCCCTATTTGGATTTTAATCCTTGGTGGTGCTGGTATTGTTGGTGGTTTAGCTGTCTGGGGTAAAAAAGTCATCGCCACTATTGGCGAAAACATTATCGCCTTGCAACCTAGTAGTGGATTTTGTGCCGAACTTGCTACTGCTACCACCATTCTCATCGCTTCCCGGCTAGGTTTGCCAGTCTCCACCTCCCACGCTCTTGTCGGCGGTGTAGTTGGTATTGGACTAGTGCAAAATCTCAAGTCGATTAAGTTCAAAACACTACAAGGAATTGCTGCTGCATGGCTAATTACAATCCCCGTGAGTGCTGTTCTTAGCGCTGCCATCTTTAGCATCGCCCGGATCTTATTTCTCTAAGAATTATTAATATTTTCCTAACTTTTTCCTCTACTGCATCTACTCAAAGTAGAACATAGACTGCAACAACGCCAAAAAAGCGTGTTTTTGCAGAATTGCTGCTCATTCATTAGAATGTTGTGCAGGGGATAGCGTAACTTTGAATTTCCACAGAAAGATACTTTAATCTCCATTTAGAGATATAAACTGTCACACAAGTTACATTCCACACAAATTTACAGCTAGTTTCACAAGTCAGAAAATTTTGTGGCGATGTCTGGGCACAAGTCGCTTTGTACCTACGCACATGCATCTGCAAGTCTTTGATAATTACTATTGGCAGCAAAACAATAAATATTTATTTGGAGTGAGATTTTTTGAAAAATAAAAATTTCATTGACAAATAGTTGATCTAAATTAAACTGACCAAATACTTGTCAATTCTGGAGAGAACACGGTGTAGTAACCAGTGGGACAAATTTGATGCTTTGCCAAGTTGTGTTCAGTATGACAGAATTACGTTGAAATGCGGAAGTGCTGTTAAAATTTTCAATTTATCTGACAAAATACAGGAAATTCGTATGAGCGCCAATAAAGTGTACGGGAAGCAGCTTTATCGTCAAAGTGTTAGAGGTTAGAAGCTAATGGGGCGATTCGAGAAGCAACCAGAAAACCCGAGAGTCAGAGGCGAGCTATCCAGAGCAGCAGAAAATGCTCTTTGGGCTGTAGTTGAAGACTTAGAAAATCTTCAGCAGAATGTCCTCAGAGCGTTACAAGAAGACGTAAAGCGGCTTCAGTCAGAAAAAAATCGGTTATCTGATGACATTCAAAGCTTGCTAGAGGAAAAAGAGCATTTACAACAAGTGCGCCAAATTACCGAGCAGCAAGTGTTAATTCGTCAACTGGCAGAAGTTCTGGCAAAGCATATATCTTCACAACTGCAATCCTCTCTGGCAACTTTAGCTAACCAAACTATAGAGGGTAAATCTTACGAACAAGCTGCGCTAAAGTCCGCTGAAGTGAGCAGCAATGTAGTAGGTGAAATTAATGAAAAAGTCGAACACATGTTTGACAGCTTGGATGACACCGTTACTGTAACCTTTAACTCGCTGCAACAAGAGCTGAAGAACTATCAAAGTAATCTTTCCCAACAGTTGTCACGGATGTATAGCCAGCAGCAGCAAGGGGAAACGATTTTGGCGGAGTTTGTTAATCGCCTGCATGGAGAACTAGAAAAAACTATAGAAGAAACTTCACGCAAGCCAGCAACAGCAGGTACACCTACTGTTTTGCAATTTACCGAGCCAGAAAAAAACAGTTCTTTTGAGACATCCTCGCCACAGCTTGGCGAAGTAGTAAAAAATTCTCCTGAGCCAATTTCCCCGATCCCTAATAAATTTTCACCAAGGGAAACGACATCAGAGCCGCCCGCTGTTAGAGAAAACACCGCGAACCCAATTTCTATTTCCAGCAAGGACTTGTCCCAAAGGGAAACGACATCAGAGCCGCCCGTTGTCAGAGAAAACACCGCGAACCCAATTTCTATTTCCAGCAAGGACTTGTCCCAAAGGGAAACGACATCAGAGCCACTGTCTGCTGTAGTTCCACCACCAAAGGACAATGCTACCGAACCAATTTCTGTCCTCAATAAGGACTTGCCGAAAAACGAAACGACATCAGAGCCTCCTACTGTATCTGTACCACAGCCAGAAGCAACACAACCTTTACGAAGGAGAAACGCTGCTGAACCAATTTCTGTTATCCGCAGGAACGTGCCGCAGAGCAAAGCTAAATCCTCACCGATTACTGCGCTACAGCCGCAGTCGGGAGAAAAACCTCCACAATCGCGATCGCGTGATTCCTCCGGTTTATCGCAGATCCAAATTGGTTTATTGTTGATTGTCTTATCGGCAGTGGTATCGTCGCTTTACAACGTAGCTATCAAGGTGATTTTCCACGAAGGTTCTCAGATTTTTGGAGTATTGGAGGTAGAGCGCTTGCTGCCGCCAACCTTGGGCAATACTCTATTAATTTTGACGCTCAGGTTTATGGTAGTTGTACCACTGATGGTACTGTTGTCTCCTATATTACATCCAACCCTGTGGCAAGACTTGGAAAACTTGGCTAACTCAGTTCGAGGAAATCCCACATCTGCTAATGCAGCAACTAAGCGGATTTTAATGTTGTCAGTTGTTAGTGGGTGCTTTTTGTTTTTGTCTCAGGTGCTCATATATATTGCGATCGCTCAAGTCACGACAGGAATGGCGATCGCACTATTCTTTGTCTATCCGATGGTTAGTGGTCTATTATCGTGGTTTCTGTTTCGCGATCGCCCTGGCATATTCCGCATCGGTGCGATCGCCGCGATTTGCTGCGGTGAATTGTTGGTTTTAGGGGGTTCTCCCAACACAGGTATGGGTAATACTTCAATGGGAAGCATCGCCGCCATTCTTTCGGGTGTGGCTTTTGCTGCCTACATAATTCTGACGCGGGTCTGTGCAAGCAAAATGCATCCTGTAACTTTTACTTTAATTAACTTCGCTACCATGCTGCTGTTGAGCTTTATCTGCTTGATGTTACCTTTACCAAGCAGCTGGAACTTGGTAATTGACCCCTCAAAGATGCTGGAACTGGTTTTAAGTGCGTTTATTTTGGGTGTACTGACTCTTGCTGGCTATTTGCTGAACAATGTTGGTATTGGTAAACTAGGTGCCTCGCGATCGGCGATTATCGGTGGTAGTATCCCAGTTTTAACTGTGATTTTCGCTGGGGTAATCATTCAAGAAAATTTGGATATTGTGCAAATTCTGGGAGTGTTGTTAGTAAGCTTTGGTGCGGCTGCTTTCAGCTTTGAAACAATGCGAAATCAGGTTAAACCCTCTAGTCCCACCAATTAAATGACGAGTTCAATCAGTTTAGGTGTGATGGGAGCTAAAGTAGCTCTAATTACTCTCAGCATCAATCCTGACGCGAATACGCCTAGTTGTAACTTCTCTAATTCATCTGTGACAAACAAGATCCCCGGCTTCTTCGAGAAGTCGGGGATCTGAGTTTTCACGAATTGGGACTGCTGTATGGGTGGAGATAACACTGAATAGATGAGTAAGCAGTAATCAGAATAACTTGACTTGTAATATATTTTTGGGGATTTAGCCTGATACAGGTAGGGAAAACACGTATATATAAGCAGTATGAGTAGTACTGACTCAAGCAATTGAGCACGAGTACTTGCTCAGAGTGGATATGGGCAAGGAGTTAAGACCATTGACGCATATTTTGAAACTAGGAGATGAAGAAATAGAGAAATGTTTAGCGTAACTCGTTTTTTAAGCGTGGGAGACTATTGTAGCTACATGAATAATGGAGCGATCGCCTCTGAAACAGGTAGTAACTTTATTCTACTAAAACCTCTGTATGTAACGAGGAATTTTCAATTCCTCGTTACATACTCTTGAGTTTGGTGAGATCGTATCTTTAATCTATTCCAGTCTGTACTAGTCAATTTGGTCTGCGATCGCCCAGACACCTAGAAAAAGAAGCTTGTATCATACGTTGCTGCGGTTTTTCATCCTTTTATAGCAACAAACTATTTATGTAATTCAAGTTACTCAAATATATAAAACAGTGAGGTAAAAACATACTTAAAAATAGTCAATAGATTAGTTGAATCATGAAAATTTAAAATTCTTTCATGAAAAAAATATAATTTTATTGGAAAAAAATCTCTAAATAATCATTTTATTAAAACCAATATGTTTTATTATATGTATGGCTATTAACCAATTTTTAGGCTATTAGTATGCTCAACAAAGCCTCATGGTTAAGCGATTCAGTCTGAAATAATCGCAGGCTTCTGTGTCAACTCATCAACACAAAAGGATAAATCAGACTTGGATTTAGGAGTCAATATAAAAATATCATCAAATCTTGATTTAAGAAGAATATAAAATATTTAAATATGCATCATTCTTACAGTTAAAAATACATAAAATCGTTTCAAATTAAAAAAATAATGATATGATAAGGAACGATATTTGAAAAAAACAACAGGGATTTTGAAATTGGAATTAATTGCTCTACTTGATGTCTACTATCCTCCCTCAAGCCAACGGCTTATACTGCCGAGACATCACTGGAGGTTGTGAACGAGATGATAGTTCACAACGAGCCATGTGGCTCAACCTCTGAATGTGGCTACACCTGGTAAGCGATTTCTTTTTAGACGACTCCCAATGAACTCTAGCCACCTGTGTACTACAAATAATTCACCAAAGCTGAATAAAAACCATATTTTTCGAGTAACAGATATCCCTGATGAACTGCGCAAACTAGTTTTTACTCCGAGTTGGCATAGTGCCACAATTAGGTGTAAGCAGCTTGACGTTGTTGCTCTTGAAAGATCAGAAAAACCCCAGAGAACTTAAAGGCTTTGTAGATTACTTGCAACCCAGTTGACTTTTGGGATCTAAACCGCCGTCAAGCTGAACTTGGTGATGTATGTAATTTTCCGGTTAGATGCAGGGATAGTTATAGTAATAACGACTGAATCTGCCTTTTTACCAGAAAATATGCGAAAATGGTAGTTTGGACTACCACGGATCTCATAGTTATCGCATACTAATATAGTCTGAAGTGAAGACATCGCCTTCAGCCAGGTGTATACTACCTATTTTCACTCGATTAACAACTGTGTAAACGTGCTATTCAATTGTCTGTAATATGAGTAACGACATAGATCTGATCAAACGTCTTGACCCCAGTGCGATGGATCAGATCATGCTTTATCTGGCTTTCAGTGCCATGCGGACGAGTGGGCACAGGCATGGGGCATTTTTAGATGCAGCCGCAACGGCAGCAAAGTGTGCAATTTACATGACCTATCTGGAGCAGGGGCAAAACCTGCGAATGACAGGGCATTTGCACCACCTGGAGCCAAAACGGGTAAAAATTATTGTAGAAGAAGTCAGACAGGCGCTAACAGAAGGCAAACTGTTAAAAATGTTGGGTTCTCAAGAACCTCGCTATTTGATTCAATTGCCTTATGTCTGGCTAGAAAAGTATCCTTGGCAACCGGGGCGATCGCGCGTTCCTGGTAGCAGTCTGACAAGTGAAGAAAAAAGACAAATTGAGCAGAAACTGCCAAGTAATCTACCTGATGCCCAGTTAGTTAGCTCTTTTGAGTTTCTGGATTTGATTGAGTTTTTGCACAGGCGATCGCAAGAAGACTTGCCACCCGAACACCAAATGCCTTTGAGTGAAGCCTTGGGTGAGCATATCAAGCGCCGTCTGCTTTACTCAGGAACGGTAACACGCATTGATTCTCCTTGGGGAATGCCCTTCTACGCTCTTACCCGTCCTTTTTATGCCCCAGCAGACGATCAAGAACGCACTTACATCATGGTAGAAGATACTGCTCGGTATTTCCGCATGATGAAAAATTGGGCAGAACGGCGGCGAAATGCTATGCGGTTGCTGGAAGAACTTGATATCCTCCCAGAAAAAATGGAGCAGGCTATGGAAGAATTGGATGAAGTTATCCGGGCCTGGGCAGATAAATATCACCAAGACGGTGGTATCGCAGTGGTTTTACAGACAGCTTTTGGCGAAAGAGAAGACTAGTAGCGCTACGCAAAATTCAAAAAGCTTACTTTATAAGCTTTTTACTGATTTTGTCCCTTACTTAAAAGTAGGGGTATGGTTAATTTATTTACATTGTAACACTGTACTACTAGTACAAAAGTCACAAGCAGTTTTGTGACTTTTGTATTGTAAGTATTTAGTTTGCATAATTTGCAAGCAGAGGGAAATTATAGCGGGTTTTATATAAGAAATTGTTGCGTTGCTCAAATCATAGTAGGGTGGGCATTGTACTGCCCACCCTACTAATTAACCTGTATTTTCAGTCAATTAGCACTGTAATTTAATTAGTGCCGGGTTGCGTTGGAACGAGCGGTTGTGTTGGAACGAGCGGTTGTGTCGGAACTGGGGTAGACTCGAAACTTGGACTTGAACCCGCAGGTATTATAGTTGGCGGTGTAGACGAAGATGAAGCACCGATAACACTATCATCAGCACTGATACAAGTATCTAGTGCTTGAGTAGCGGGAAAGTCGATTTGACTACGCAAGCCAACCACACACTGCCCAAAGCGCACAGGTAACAAACTACGTCCACAGTAATCTAAAACTGCCGGATTAGCTTCTTCCTTAGTACTTAAGCTAACGCCAACTACACAGGTAGCTAACTCTTCAGGACGCCGAGCTTTCCCACAAGAAGAAAGCGCATCTGTAGCAGCAATTTGGGTTTCCTTGTCAATTTTAACCACGCAAGCAGCCAAATCCCTTGGACGCAGTGCTGCTGCACAACCTTCTGATGCCGCTTCTGCTGTTAAACCCACCCCCAGAAGGCGACCCGCACAGACACTATAATCATTGCTGTAGGAGGCAGCGATCGCAGGATTGGGTAAGATCGTTGTCAACCATCCAGCTATAGCTAAAACTGGCACTGTTAAAATCCTGGAGGTGGAACTGGCTTGTTTGTTCTTACCTCTATTAACCGCTTTATTGCTCATTTATATTGCCATTCTCCAAACACCCAAGGTTATGCTAACTCAAATATTTTAAAAATCCTCTGCAATAAAAGAATTTCAGCGGGAGTAAGGTATAGACATAATTAATTATGCCGGAAATTGTGTTAATATAACTGTTTGAAAGATAAGTAGGCAACGTAAAAAGTATTTCAGAGTAAGAATACTGCGTAAACCAATCTGATGATTGAGTAGTCTACGAAACTAAATAAACACAAAAAACTTATTGGCAGAAGTACGGCGTGACAGGTCGGAATTCAGGCTTGGAAGCTAGTGTGTCGGTTATGCCGACTTTAAAGCAACTGGCGCAAAAGTTGATGCCTCTACTTTGGTAGGATACGTCATACCAAGGCAAGCAGCCTCAAAAACCAAGAATCCTCTGATTTTACTCAGGGGAATGTCAAAATTGAATGTTTGGGTAAAGTTTAAACAGGATTAGATTAAGGAAACTCATGTCCCGATACAGAGGGCCACGCCTCAGAATTGTACGCCGCTTGGGCGATTTACCAGGATTGACTCGTAAAAGCGCCAGACGCGCTTATCCGCCTGGTCAGCATGGTCAGAACCGTAAGAAGCGCTCTGAGTATGCTATCCGTTTAGAGGAAAAGCAAAAGCTCCGCTTCAACTACGGTTTGACAGAAAAACAATTGCTGCGTTATGTGCGCAAAGCCAGACGTGTTACGGGTTCTACCGGACAAGTGCTGCTGCAATTGCTAGAAATGCGCTTGGATAATACCGTTTTCCGGTTGGGTATAGCCCCAACTATCCCAGCTGCTCGTCAACTGGTAAATCATGGTCACGTAACTGTTAACGGTCGTGTGGTTAATATTGCCAGCTACCAATGCCGTCCTGGTGAAGTAATTGCAGTCAGGGATCGGGCACAATCACGGAAGTTGGTGGAAGCTAACTTGCAATATCCCGGTTTGGCCAACCTCCCCAGTCATTTGGAGTTTGACAAAAATAAGTTGGTTGGTAAAGTCAACAGCGTTATTGAGCGGGAATGGGTGGCATTACAAGTTAATGAACTACTTGTGGTGGAATACTACTCACGACAAGCGTAAGCAGTTAGGAGTTATGAGTTATGAGTTATGAGTTTAAAGACGATAATTCCTAACTCCTCACTTTTAACTCCTAACTATTTTCATCCACCGATTTGCGACATGGTGCGGGCGTATGTACCTAAAATGCCAGAATCGCGCGCTTTAAAGTTAATTTCTGGCTTAATTGCCAGTAAATGCCTCACCTGCTCTTGTAATTGAGCGGTACTAGTACCAGAACGCAAAGCAGTTTTTAAATCTATTTGACCAGTTTCATTTAATAAACAGGGACGCAGCCAACCATCAGCACTAAGGCGCATCCGGTTACAACGATCGCAAAAACATTCTGACATCTGACTAATAAATCCCAGTGTCCCCTTCGCACCGGGAATTTTAAAGACATCAGCAGGGCCAAAACCACGAACTTGTGATTCTGTCAATCCCCAGCGATCGCGGATTTGTTGCCGTAAATCGGCTGAAGATATCCAACCGCGATCGCCAAACAAATGCAAATTACCAATAGGCATAAATTCAATAAATCTAACGTGCCACTGTTTCTCAATTGTCAGAGCAGCTAAATCTAGAATTTCGTGGTCATTGACCCCAGGAATCACCACCACATTCAGCTTCAGGGGGTCGAATCCGACTTGATGGGCTGCTTGAATCCCATGCCAAACTTGTTGCCAACGAGAACGCCCCTGATTACCAATAATTTGATCAAAAGTGTCAGGATCAAGAGAGTCCAGACTAATATTAATTCGTCGTAGACCAGCATTGTAGAGGTTTTGTGCCATCGGAGCCAGCAAAAAACCGTTGGTGGTCATTGAGAGGTCTTGAGTTTGGGGAAAAGAAGCGATCGCACTTACCAAATCCACCACACGCGGACGCAATAATGGTTCACCCCCAGTCAACCGAAACCGATTAAAGCCTACTGGAATAAATACCTCTTCAATTAAGGTGAGTAGCTCCTCATCACTCAACAGCTGTTGCTTGAGAATATAGTCCAGTTCTACTCCCTCTGGCATACAGTATTGACAACGAAAATTGCAGCGATCGATTAAGCTAATCCTGAGGTAGTCTACCTGGTTCATCGTTTTATTTTTATTCTCTTTGATTAATTAAGTACCTCGCTGAGGTGGTTTACCCCTTGCCCCTATTTTGTGGTAATCCAAGATACTGCACCACCTCTTAAGTTAGAGCTTACAGATTGTGGCATAATAAGCCGATCGCGTCCACTAGTTAGTCATCAATCGTGCAAGATACCGACTCCATCAACGACCTTGCTGCTGCGTTACTACAGCCAGCAGATATCAGCTTTGAACTGCCCGATCCAGAAGATGAACAGATTCTAGAGTCAGATTTTCAACAGCAGCTAGAAATAGCTTGGCAGGTATGCGATCGCTTTGATTTGCAAACTGAAATCTGGCGGGGGCGAATTTTACGTGCTATCCGCGACAGAGAGAAAGTGGGTGGTGACGGACGCGGTACTGGCTTTCTGCGATGGCTAAAAGAGCGGGAAATCAGCAAAAGTCAAGCTTATGCCTGGATTCAACTGGCGAATAGTGCCGATACTCTCATCGAAGACGGTAAACTTGACCCAGGTTCTGTAAACAACTTCAGCAAACGGGCATTTGTTGAAACCTCCAAAGCATCGCCAGAAGTGCAACAGATGGTGAGTGAAGCCGCCCAAAAAGGCGATCGCATCACCAGGCGCGAAGTCCGTCAACTCAGCGATGAATGGACAGCCATGTCCTCAGATTTACTACCTGAAGCAGTTAAGGAAAAAGCAGCAGATAACACCCTTCCCCCACGCTACATTGCCCCACTGGTGAAGGAAATGGAAAAACTGCCAGAATCGCATCAAAAGTTTATCCAAAAGGAAATAGCTGCTAATCCTGATGTAGATACCCTCAAACAAGTTACTACAGAAGCGCGTAACTTGGCCAAATATCTCAAAGGGGCGGCTCAAGTTCAAGCGCTAACGCAGGAAAATATTGATATTGAAACAGCCTTAGAAGAAGCGCAGAGAGTCGGCTGTTTGAGCATTGCTGCTGACTTGGTAAATCAAGCATCCCAGATTGAACAAACGATCGCTAAACTCTACATGACTTGGAAACGAATCGGCAATTTGGCAGATAGATTATATGTAGATACTGGCGCAAGTACACCCAACTTGCGATCGCTCCTCACTTGCTTGGAACCTCTGGGTGGTGAAATCATGGAATTGCAACTTAGTGGCGCGACTGAACACACTGTGCGTCTGCAAATTCAGGAGACGAGTTAGGGAGTTAATGTAAATTCGACGAACCTCTCCCTGCCTTGAACTAAAGTTCAAGTTTCTCTCCGAGTCGGAGAGGGACGGTTTTGCGTACTAAAACCAGGGAGAGGTCTTTTGATTGAGCTAATTAGGCGGACACTATATGATGAATTCACATTTAATTAGCAGCGCAAGATGTAGCGGTGAGCGAGGAGTTATGGGGCGAGGCAGTGGGTACTTGAGCAACCAGAACCACATTCCCATTGGCATCCATTACCCATCCTTGGGCTTCTACAATTTGAGTAGGTTCATTGACAGAATTAACTTTCTGTGATTTTTCTTCTGTGTTTCGCTGCGCTTGAACAACCACTTTTTTCTGAATACCGCCAGCACGATTCTGACTCTCTGGAGAGAGTGTTATCCAATCTGCTAGCACCGCATCATCAGCTATCAATGGCTGCGTGGGATCGGCTACTAATCCTCCACGCCCAGTAGCAATAAATGAACTCCTGGCTATTTTTCCACCAGAATTACAACCAGCAGTAATTTGCTGGGAAGCATCAACCAGATTTACGGGCAATTCTACTAATCCTTTACTGGGGTCAGCATCTGGTGAATTGATTTGTACAGTGCCATTTAATGAAGGGTTTTGTTGAGAAAATGCCGTGATGTCACTTGTTCGCAGGTTATTCGGGTTTATGTCTTTTGGGTCAAGCCTCTCTACGTCTGCACGGGTGCGGGGCACAAATCCAAAGATGTTCTTAGTGATGATTGTGATTTTACCACCAGAGCCAGAGAAGGCATTGGCAGTAATATCGTTATTTCCAAAGGGAGTAGCGACGATGAAGCCATTAGGTGCTTTGATGGTGATGTTACCGCCAGTTTTATCACCTCCGGCATTAGTGGATATTTGGCTGTTGCGGCGCATTAGTAATAAGTCCCGCACCTGTAGCGAAATATCACCACCCCGACCTAACTCACTATTAGATGTGAGTTTTCCTTTGCTGTCTAAAAGTATAGAGCTAGCGCTTACAGTTAGATCCCCTGCTGATCCTAGATTGGGTACATCTCCTTCGTACATAAATGGCTTTAAAAGTTGACTGCTTACATTTATTACAGCTTCATCCTGTAGGATTAATTTCTGTGTTGAGATTGTTACTTGCCCGGCATTTCCAGAACCTAAAGTCGAAGCAAATATGCTACTAGGAGCACCTGTTTTTGGTTTTCCTTTTATCTCTACGGATTCAGAAGCGTTTACAGTTAAATTTCCTCCGTTTCCTGTAGCTGGTTTAAATTGTGACATTGAAAGCTCTCCACTAGACTCTGTTGATATCGTTGCCCCATTTTGAACACGCAACCTCTTAGTATTGATTGTTATATCCCCTGCTCTTCCACCACCAAATGTCGTACTAAAAAGTCCACTAGAGAAAATACCATCTGGAGTAGTAGAGTTACCAATCAGATCCACTGACTCGGAGGCCTTAATGTTTAAATTTCCTCCCTTACCCCTCCGACCTGTAGTAAAAGTGAGCACTTGTGCACCATCTTGAACAATTAATTTCCCAGTACTAATTGTTATGTCTTCACCATCTTGATCGCCTGTAGTTTGACTTATCAAGCTTACGGCATTACCAATTAGTTCTATAGAATTTGCCTGCATTTGGATACTACCGCCACCATTGCCACTAACATCTACAGTAGATGGAGATGAAATATCAAAACCATCAACAGTCCGCTGGAGTAGTTGAATGTTCTGGAAGTTTTGGACACCTTGATATCCTAAGACCCAACCTTGGTCTGTTGATTTAAGGTTGACCAGACTATTACTACCAACACTTCCTAGCTCAATTCGTCCCGATGCTGCTGTTAAGTTTCCGCCCTCCAGCGTTATGTCACCGCCTACAAGCGCTAAGGTTTTGCCTTGCTGTACTTGTAGACCAACAGGTTGCTTGAAGATATTAGTTGTCACGCCATCTGAACTAGGTGCTTGAGATTTATTGCGAATAGACGCCGCAGTTGTGCCAAATTGTAAGCCATTAGGAACGCTTACTGTCAGTATGGGTGGGGTTTGGGGATCTGTAGCACTAAATTTAGTACCATTGGCAAAGTTCAGACTACTCGCAGTACTCGCTACCAATGAACCGCCGATTTGTAAAGAAGCATTCTTCCCAAAAATTATCCCGTTTGGATTAATTAGAAACAGATTGGCTTTGTGTTGAGCTTTAATAATGCCTTCAATATTAGAAACAGACTTCCCTGTTACCCGACTAATAATGTTCTCAACACTTTCAGTATTTCTAAACTCAGCAGTAGTTCCAGGAAGTACGGAAAACTCTTTAAAACTATGGAAGAGATTGCTTCCATCTTGGGAAATGGTTCCACCTGTAATAACGGTGATAGCATTCACTTGCTTTTCAATTTGAGAATTAGTAGGTAGAGTAACATCCTGAGTAATTTGGGCAATAGCAGAGTTTCCAGAAAAAACTATTGCACTACCTGTTGCAACTCCTAGTCCTTGACACCAGATCCAAAAATTGCTCATGCCAGATATTACACTCCTTCAAACAGTATCTAAGTGAGTATGTGAAAATAAATCAAAGTATATTTAAGTAGTTTTTTTCAATAATATTGGTAGGACTGTAGTGAGAGCCCTAGCCCTCAACGTAGAGCTAAAACCCTTACTACAAACCTTTAATTATTAACACTGGCAAGGACGTCCATTACACAAACAA
Source organism: Nostoc sp. UIC 10607 (assembly GCF_047228265.1). Taxonomy (NCBI): domain Bacteria; kingdom Bacillati; phylum Cyanobacteriota; class Cyanophyceae; order Nostocales; family Nostocaceae; genus Nostoc; species Nostoc sp. UIC 10607. The sequence goes on from NZ_JBIQNW010000005.1 coordinate 173,016, forward strand.
TTAAAGGGTATAAGAATAGGTCTATCTGAAAATGGGAGAAAGGAATTTGTATCTCTCGATTCATTCTGAGCTAGGTGAATACTGCACTGAATTTTTAAGAGTTTTTCGCCTGACATACTGTACTTTTCTAGTATTTGATTTAAATTAGACTTATTTAGTATCTCAGACATTTCCTGCTTAATTTCATCTTCTAATTGCTTTAATGTTTCGGCATCTATGAGTGTTGGTTGTACTGTTTTAGAATCCATAAATTTTGCTCTCCTTGCAGACTGGTAAATGTGTGAACTTATCTTGTGATGTACTAAATTAACGTGACTTCGATTAGTACAATTTGGCAACTAAGGAATCAAGGATACAGAGTCTAGAGCAACAGAAATAGCATTAGGTTTCTAAAGCTCTTGCGAACTCCCATAATTATGACTTCAGCTTGGCTAGTAATAATTACGCATTGTGTAACAAAACTTCATATATTTCTGCCGGATTTCCTTAAAGCATTCATGAATATGGCTACTTTCCGTTAATTATTCAAGTGGATTGAGTAATTGATACCTCCTCAACTCTCATACTCTGCTTACGGTTTGGATAAGCCCATAGGCTTTATTACAAAAGGCGATCCGCTTGTATGAAGATTATTGCAAAGGAGCGATGTCTACGACGGGCTACGCCAACGCACCACACCTGAGTTTAGTATTAGGAGCGATCGCTTGTGTGAAGGTCATTGCGAACCAGCGATCGCACCAAACCTGAGTTTAGTAGAAAGAGCGATCGCATGTATGAAGGTTATTCTGAATAAGCGATCGCACTTTAATTAGCAGCGCAAGATGTAGCGACGAGTGAGGAGTTATGGGGCGAGGCAGTGGGAACTTGATCAACCAGAACCACATTCCCATTAGCATCTATAATCCATCCTTGGGCTTCCACAATTTGAGTAGGTTCATTGACATAATTCACCTTCTGTGGTTTATCTTCTGTGTTTCTCTGCTTGTGAACAACCACTCTGTTCTGGATACCCTCAGCACGATTCTGACTCTCTGGAGAGAGTGTGATCCAATCTGCTAGCACTGCATCAGCTATCAATGGCTCTGTCGGATCAGGTGCTAGTCCTCCACGCCCAGTTGCAATAAATGAACTTCTGGCTATTTTTACACCAGAATTACAACCAGCAGCAATTTGCTGGGAAGCATCAACCAAATTTACGGGTAGTTCCACTAATCCTTTACTGGGGTCAGCATCTGGTGAGTTGATTTGTACCGTGCCATTTAATGAAGGGTTTTGTTGAGAAAATGCCGTGATGTCACTTGTTCGCAGGTTAGTCGGGTTTATTTCTTTTGGGTCAAGTTTCCCTACGTCTGCACGAGTGCGGGGCACAAATCCAAAAATGTTCTTACTAGTGATTGTGATTTTACCACCAGAGTCAGAGAAGGCATTGGCAGTGATATCGTTATTTCCGAAGGGGGCAGCGACTAGGAAGCCATTAGGTGCATTGATGATAATATTACCGCCATCTCCACCAAGCCTTGCTGTACCTGCATTAGTGGTTATTTGACTTTCGCGGCGCATCAATAATAAGTTCTGCACCTGTAACCTAATATCCCCGCCTCGACCTGACTCACTATTAGATGTGAGTTTTCCTTTATTGTCCAGAAGTATGGAGCGAGCGATTATATTTAAATCGCCTGCTTTCCCTAAGTTATTTGGATCTCCGATATAGATTACATTTTTTCGAGCTTGGCTGCTCACACTTATTGCAGCCTCATCCTTGATAATCAATTGCCCTGTAGTTAGAGTCAAGTTTCCGCCATCTCCAGGCCCTTCAGTTCCAGAAAACAAGCCACTGAGCCTAGAACCATTTGGTGAGGTTCCAATTAGTTCTACCGACTCAGTAGCGTTCACCGTCAAGTTTCCTGCTTTTCCTGTATTTGTTGGTGTAAGTTGATTAAGAATATACCTATATGTGCCCTCAGAACTTGTTGATATTCTTGCCCCTCCTAGGATACGCAACTTTCCAGTATTAATTGTGATGCTACCAGCGTTTTTATCGCCATAAGTTGCACTAAATAATCCACTGGATATTAAATCACTACCATCTCGGAAGAGAGGAATTAAGGTTCCACTGATTAGTTCCACGGAATCTGAGGCGTTTATGGTCAATTGGCCATAGAATTGTGCTCCACCTCTGACCACCAACTTCTTAGTAGTGACATTGATATTTCCAAAGTTTCCGGTGGAGAAACTCTGAGCTAACAGTTGTGCATCTTGTTCAACTACTAAAGACTCAGAGGCGTTCACTGTCAAATTCCCTCCTGATTGCCCTCCAAAGGGATCAACTACGGTTAGCAAACCGCCACCTACCCGCACAAGCCTGCCTTGCACGTGGATATTACCGCCAGCCTCTCCATGAGTATCTACAGTAGATCGAATTCTATTTAACTTGATTAGTTCGACATTCTGGAAATTTTGAACACCTTCATATCCCAACGCCCAACCTTGATTCGTTGGGCTTAAACTGACCAAACTATTACCAGCGACGCTTCCTAACTCAACTCTTCCTTCCTTTGCAGTTATATTTCCCCCCTCTAGCGTTATATCGCCGCCTATAAGTGCCAAGGTTTTGCCTTGCTGCACCTGTAGACCAACGCCTTGCCTAAAGATATTAACTGCGCCATCTGGTTTGGCTTGGGATTGATTTCGGATGGGAGCCGCAGTTGCTCCAAATTGTAAGCCAATGGGAACGCTTAGTGTCAGTAGAGGTGTAGTTTGAGGAGATGTAGCACTAAACTTTGTACCATCAGCAAAGTTTAAACTATCGGCCGTACTAGCTACAAATGAACCGCCGATATTTAAAGAAGCATTGGACCCAAAAACAATGCCGTTAGGATTAATTAGAAACAGGTTGGCTGTGCCGTTAGCTTTCAGAATGCCATCTATATTAGAAATCGAATTGCCACTCACCCGACTGATGATGTTTTGAATATCTATTGCATTATTAAAATGCGCTGTTCTTCCCGCAGAGACAGAAAACTGTTCAAAGCTGTGGAACAAGTTTGTACCACGAACAGCCCCACCATCAATCTGGTCTATAGGCTGACCATCGATTAGCTTTGGTGTAATGATTGAACTTTCAGATCCAAGTGTGTCATCTTTTTGTATTTGGGCTAAGGCAACACTTTCAAAGAAAGTGAGCACTCCAGCAATTGCTAAAGTACTCACTATCCCTAACTCCCAGCACCAACTGCTTCGGTATCGAGACATCACAAACTTGCACCCAAAAAATAATAGTATATTAAAATACTGCTCCTTGCTAATTAGGTAAGTAAGTGGGTCGGAATAATTAAAGGCTTGTAGTAATGGCTTCAGCCCTATTTTTTAAATGCTGGAGCCGTTTAATACGAACCAATTTAATTAATTTTACATTGGGTAACATAGTTTGATTTATTCTTGCCCACTTACTTGTAGTGATACTTAAAATTATCTCTGTAGCCTAACTAGTAAATGCAAAGTTCAGCATTTTTATACTCACTAGAATAAACTCTTTGCAGTACGAAAACTAATTTATTTAGCAGTTACAGCCAAAAGGGTCGCCAGTCGAGGGGCAAGGGATACACCATGAGTTTTGCATTACCTCAATTCGTTGCTGTTCATCAACTGCATCACCAGATTTGATTTTATTTGGGTCAAGATTGAACTGCCACTGAACTGTCAAAGCTCTAGCATCTGGTACCCCATACTTTTCAAGCACGCTGTATAAGCCAGCATTATTAACGCTTTCAAGCAGTTTTTGTTGAATTTCGTCTTTTAACTGCTGTAGTGTTTCAGGATTCATAACTGTTTTCGTTTCTTACAGGATGTGTCTAATTCCAGCTTTACTAGTAATAATTACGTATAGTGTTACAAAAGTTCATGTTTTATTGCCGGATGTACTTTAAGTATTGATGAACCATAAGAGCGTACAATCTTGGCTACGTTTCTATTTAGGTACTGAGGATGACAGAAAAGCGATCCCTTGATTGCAGAACGCTATAAGCAGCTTACTGAAGAGAATAAGTATGGTAAGTTACGCCAAGGCACCAACAGCTTAAACAATAAGATGGGCTTTCACTCGCCGTCAGCCTCTCTCGCTCAATTCTTAATTCCCGTCGCAGCAATACCTTGAATAAACTGACGTTGACCGATAAGAAATAATACCATTACTGGAACTGTCGCTATTGTTACTGCTGCCATCATCAAGGGCCAATTATTCGTAAATTGTTCCTGAAACTCAGCCAATGCCAGTTGTACTGTCCTTAATTCGGGACGGGTTGTAAATACCAGAGGCTTAAACAAATCATTCCATTCGCCGATGAAGGTAAACAAAAACAGCGTCACCAAGGCGGGACGGGCTAAAGGTAACATCACTCGCCACAAGATTTGTAGTCGGTTCGCCCCATCTATGGCTGCGGCTTCCTCTAACTCCACGGGAATTGTCTGGAAATACTGACGTAGCAAGAAAATGCCAAATCCGTTGACAGCAGTGGGTAAAATGAGCGCCCCATAGGTATTTATCAAGTGTCCCCACTTCAAAACCAAAAAGATGGGAATCACTAATAACTGAAAAGGAATCACCAAAGTTGCTAAAACGACCAATAGCAGTGCTTGGCGTCCCCGAAACTTCAGCCGTGCTAGGGCGTAACCAGCCAAAGCAGAAGTGACAATCTGAAACGCCGTCACAGCGATCGCTACCAAGGTAGAATTAGCAAACGCCAGCAAAAATTTTCCCTGTTGCCATGCAACGCGGTAATTAGCTAAAGACCAGTTATTTTTGGACAAATTTTCTGGGCTGGCGGCCGTAGGTGCAAAGGAGGTGAGAAAGACCACAAACAGCGGTAGTAGAACGATAAATGCCCCTAGCAGTAACACTACTAGGCTCAAAAAATCGCCAGATTTCAGATTCGGGTTTGGTTTAAACATAACTTGAACTGCAAAGCATTTGTTTCGCTAGGACTAGAGCATCTTCCCCAGCAACAGTTAATCTATAAACATAGTTACTTGTTAAGTTAAATTAAACCACAGTGATTGTTACCCTCAGTTCATAGGGTAAATTGAATCCTGGTGTCAAATAATTCAGGTTTACAGGAGTAAACATAAACCATGCAGCAGCTTGCAGACCAATTTAAAGAATTAGATTTCAAGAGCGAAACATACAAAGATGCTTATAGCCGGATTAATGCGATCGTGATTGAAGGGGAACAAGAAGCCCATGAAAATTACATCACACTCGCCCAACTGCTGCCAGAATCTCATGATGAATTGATTCGTCTATCTAAGATGGAAAGTCGCCATAAGAAAGGATTTGAAGCTTGTGGACGCAATTTGCAAGTAACCCCAGATTTGCAATTTGCTAAGGAGTTTTTCTCTGGGCTACACCAAAATTTCCAGACAGCGGCCGCAGATGGAAAGGTGGTTACTTGCTTATTAATTCAGTCTTTAATTATTGAATGTTTTGCGATCGCAGCATATAACATTTACATCCCTGTTGCCGATGACTTTGCCCGCAAAATCACTGAGGGAGTAGTAAAAGAAGAATACAGCCATCTAAACTTTGGAGAAGTTTGGTTGAAAGAACACTTTACAGAATCCAAAGCTGAATTAGAGCAAGCAAATCGCCAAAACCTACCTATCGTGTGGAGAATGCTGAACCAAGTAGAGGGTGATGCCCACACAATGGCCATGGAAAAAGATGCTTTAGTAGAAGACTTTATGATTCAGTACGGTGAAGCATTAAGTAATATTGGTTTCACGACTCGCGATATTATGCGCTTGTCGGCCTACGGACTCATCGCCGCTTAAAAAAAGTTAGGAGCAAAGCCGGAGACGCTTCGCCTCCGGTGAGGAATTATGAGTCGTACTCCCAAATCCTAACTCCCAACTCCCAACTCTCAACTCCTAAAGCTATTAAATTCCACGCTCTCAAGACAGCATAAGCCTAATAATCACTACATGTTTGGTCTAATTGGACATCTGACTAGTTTAGAACACGCTCAAGCGGTAGCTCAAGAATTGGGATACCCAGAATATGCCGATCAAGGGCTAGACTTTTGGTGCAGCGCCCCGCCGCAAATTGTTGATAGCATTATTGTCACCAGTGTAACTGGGCAACAAATTGAAGGACGGTATGTAGAATCTTGCTTTTTGCCAGAAATGCTAGCTAGTCGCCGCATCAAAGCCGCAACGCGCAAAATCCTTAACGCCATGGCCCATGCACAGAAGCATGGCATTAACATCACAGCTTTAGGCGGATTTTCCTCAATTATTTTTGAAAACTTTAAGTTAGAGCAGTTTAGCCAAGTCCGCAACATTAAACTAGAGTTTGAACGCTTCACCACAGGAAACACACATACTGCCTACATTATTTGTAAGCAGGTGGAAGAAGCGTCAAAACAACTGGGAATTGATCTGTCAAAAGCGACTGTTGCTATATGTGGAGCAACTGGGGATATTGGTAGTGCAGTTACACGTTGGCTAGATGCGAAAACAGATGTCCAAGAACTTTTGTTGATCGCCCGCGATCAAGAACGTCTCAAAGAGTTGCAAGGCGAACTGGGACGAGGAAAAATCATGGGTTTGACAGAAGCACTGCCCCTAGCTGATGTTGTAGTTTGGGTTGCTAGTATGCCCAGAGGCGTGGAAATTGACCCCACCACATTGAAACAACCCTGTTTGTTGATTGATGGTGGTTATCCTAAAAACTTAGCGACAAAAATTCAGTACCCTGGTGTACACGTCTTAAATGGTGGAATTGTAGAGCATTCCCTGGATATTGACTGGAAAATTATGAAAATAGTCAATATGGACGTGCCAGCCCGCCAATTGTTTGCTTGTTTTGCCGAATCAATGCTGCTGGAATTTGAGAAGTTATACACGAACTTTTCGTGGGGACGGAATCAGATTACCGTAGACAAAATGGAGCAGATTGGTCGGGTATCAGTAAAACATGGATTTAGACCACTGCTGGTTTAACTGTAAGGGTTAGGAGTTAAAAGTTAGGAGTTAAAAGTTATAACAGTTAAAAGCTAAGAACTTTCATCAGTACACTCCTTCTAATATCTAACTCATCACTCCTAACTCCTAACTCCTCACCCCTCACTCTGAAAAACCTATAACTCGTACCTATAACCCCTACGATGGCAACTACCGAGCGTAAACCGCTATTGTTAGATTTTGAAAAACCCCTAGCAGAACTCGCAACCCGAATTGATCAAATTCGGCAACTTGCAGAAGAGAATGGCGTCGATGTTTCTGGTCAAATTCGTCAACTAGAAGCACGCGCTATGCAACTGCGTGAGGAAATTTTCAGTAGCCTATCCCCGTCTCAGCGACTGCAAGTCGCTCGTCATCCGCGTCGCCCCAGTACTCTCGATTACATTCAGGCTATTAGTGATGAATGGATGGAATTGCATGGCGATCGCTGTGGTGGTGACGATCCGGCTTTAGTTGGTGGTGTCGGTCGTCTGAGTGGGCAACCCGTGGTGATGTTGGGTCATCAAAAAGGCCGTGATACCAAAGACAATATTGCCCGTAACTTTGGAATGCCCTACCCTGGCGGTTACCGCAAAGCGATGCGGTTGATGGAACACGCCAACAAATTTAGTATGCCGATACTAACTTTTATCGATACGCCAGGAGCTTGGTCTGGCGTAGAAGCAGAACATCAAGGTCAAGGAGAAGCGATCGCCTACAACTTGCGCGAAATGTTCTGCTTAGATGTGCCAATTATTTGCACAGTCATTGGTGAAGGTGGTTCCGGTGGCGCACTTGGTATTGGCGTAGGCGATCGCCTACTCATGTTTGAACACTCAGTTTATACAGTCGCTACCCCCGAAGCCTGCGCCGCCATTTTGTGGAAAGATGCTGGCAAAGCTCCCCAAGCCGCTGTTGCTCTGAAAATTATTTCCCACGATTTGAAAAAGTTGGGAATTATCGACCAAATACTACCTGAACCCACTGGTGGTGCTCATTCCGATCCTTTAAAAGCTGCTACCACTCTCAAGCAAGTCCTGCTAGAAAATTTGGACGAACTCAATCGTTTAACAGCTCCAGAACGCCGCCAACTGCGCTATGAAAAATTCCGCAAAATTGGTGTTTTTACAGAAGTTGCCCACTAACAGCACTACATAATGATTGATTAGCCGAGCAGCAATGCTATAATTGCCTATGTGCTTAAAGATTTTTAACAATCTAGCCATAGGCATTTGCATGTTTGAGAAATCTACTCAATTTGATTGAGTGGGTTTTGTGTTATTAGGTAATCTAATTTGAGTGTACGGCGTGGTTTTCCAGGCGATGATTTGTTGTCTTCACTGGTAAAACTTACAATATGCCAACTATTGCACTGCATCATAGCAGTTGCTTAATGGAAATCATCAGATTTTTAGATTCCTTTAATATATCCAAACCGAGAAATGTAAATAATTGGGTGGTAATAGGCTTTGGGAACTGCCAAAAAATTGGGAGACACCATGAGTGTTGAGCAAAAACGACGCGCCCTGATTACTGGGGCAAGTAGTGGAATTGGGAAAGCAACGGCTTTAGCCTTTGCGAAAGCGGGAATAGATGTCGCCTTAGTCAGCCGTTCTTTGGATAAGTTGGAGGCGGTAAGAGAAGCAGTCGAGCATACTGGGGTGGAAGCGAAAGCTTACGCTGTAGATTTAGCGCGGATATCCGAAGTAAAAGAAAAGATCCAAGCGATCGCTCTTGACTTTGGTGATATAGACATTCTGGTAAACAATGCGGGCCTTGCCTATACAGCTACTTTGAGTGAAACTCCTCTAGAGGACTGGCAGCAGGTAATTGACTTAAATCTCACCAGCGTGTTTCAGTGCATTGTGGGGATTTTACCCTCAATGCGCAATCAGGGTACAGGCACAATTATCAACGTCGCCTCAATTGCCGCCAAGCAGCCCTTTCCCGGTTGGGGAGCATACAGCGTTAGCAAAGCTGGTTTGATTGCCCTCTCTCAAACCCTGGCACAAGAAGAACGCACCCACGGCATTCGTGTCACAGCTATTTGTCCTGGCGCAGTCAATACTGAACTTTGGGACACAGAAACAGTCCATGCCGACTTAGACCGTTCCAAAATGTTAACGCCAGAAATTGTGGCTCAGTCAATTCTCCACACAGTTCTGTTACCACAACAGGCAGTTATTGATGAATTGACCCTGATGCCCAGTGCTGGTGCACTCTAATTGCGAAGTTGGAAGTTAGGAGTTAGGAGTTAGAATTTTTAACTCATAACTCATAACTCATAACTCATAACTAAATTAAAACCATAACCAAGACTGAATCATGACTATCGCTAGTTCCAACGGTTCCAATTTCTCTCAATCACCTCTGATTCCTGATTTGGCAGAAGCCATAACTCCTAGACCCGATCGCAATACTCATAACGGGCGACAAGCGGATGTGTTCCCGCCAAAAGAGGAACAGCTGGAGGACATGAAGGATGCCGTGCGGACACTAATATTGGGCGTTGGCGAAGACCCCGAACGCGAAGGACTCCTCAAAACACCCAAGCGAGTGGCCGAGGCAATGCGGTTTCTTACCAGTGGTTACAACCAATCCCTTGAAGAACTTGTTAACGATGCCATCTTTGATGAAGGGCATAGCGAGATGGTACTAGTTAGAGATATTAATTTCTTTAGCCTGTGCGAACACCATATGCTGCCATTTATGGGTAGAGCACACGTTGCTTATATCCCCAACCAAAAAGTTGTGGGACTGAGTAAACTCGCCCGCATTGTTGAGATGTATTCCCGTCGCTTGCAAGTGCAGGAGAGGTTAACCCGCCAAATTGCCGAAGCAATCCAGACCATTCTAGAACCTCAAGGTGTCGCCGTTGTCATGGAAGCTAGCCATATGTGTATGGTGATGCGGGGGGTTCAAAAACCAGGCTCTTGGACTGTCACTAGCGCAATGGTTGGTGCGTTCCAAGAGGAGCACAAAACCCGCGAAGAATTTTTTAACTTGATTCGCCACCAACCAGCGTTCTTTTAAGTGCTGAGTTAGGAGACGCGATTAATCGCGTCTGTACAGTTAGGAGTTAGGAGTTAATTCACAACTTATCACTCCTAACTTCTAGATAACTCAATGTTTTTTAGGCTCTGAAATAGAAGTGCTACTTTATCTAAATCCTTATCTCCAGGTGCGCGTTCCACACCACTAGATAAATCAACACCGCTGGGATTAACCTGACTCAGGGCTTCAACAATATTATCTGCTGTTAGTCCCCCAGCTAGAAACCAAGGGCAATTGGGGCTAAATTGCTCTAGCATTGTCCAATCTAAGGTTTTGCCTGTACCACCAAGTTGTTCGGGATGGTAGGCATCAAGTAGTAAAGTATCTACGTACTTTGTGTAATTAGCTACTGTGTCAAGATTATCAAGACTCCGAATTCTCAGTGCTCTAATAATTTCGACATTGGGTAAAGCTTGACGTAACTGGTAGCAAAAATCTGGTAATTCATCTCCGTGTAACTGGACACCAGTCAACCCAGAATCAACAACTATCTTACTGATTTCAGGGACACTAGCATTGGCAAAAACACCAATTGTGTCAATATTAGCCGGAAGTTCTGCCACTGCTGCCCGAATTTGGGATGTAGTCACATAGCGAGGTGAGGTTGGTACACAAATAAATCCTAGTGCCGTTGCGCCTAGAGAGGCGATCGCTATAGACTGCTGTGGTTGGGTAATGCCGCAAATTTTAACGCGCATGAAAATTTAACAAATTTAAAATAATCATCAAAAAAGTCTCAACTATCCGAAAAACTTTTGTGCCTTGGTAATTTTATAATTTTGTAGGTCTACATTTTAGGAGACAAAAGCTTGATTTCATCTATTTTACTAGCAGCAGCTGCAACTGTTCCCGCAACACCTGCGTGGAATCCTACAGTAGGCATCATCATCAGCATCAGCAGCTTAGTAATGGTTTTACTAAGTACTAGGATCGAAAAACCCCTAGTTGGTCCCAAGTTCCCCATCCTGCCGATTAGTATTCCAACATTCGTTGCAGCGATGGCTTTTGGTCATATTGTTGGCGTTGGCATCGTTTTAGGATTGACTAACATCGGTCGTCTGTAGTTTTGCAATGATCGCGGCGTTCCAAGCAACGCCGCGATCAATACAAAACTCCTAAAAACGATTTTGGTTCTTTCTCCAGCAAGACAACTCATAAGCATTAGCCATTCAGCCTCTGTGTAGTCACTCTAACTGAGGAGGGAGGTATTAACCTTCCCGTTGAGAGACGATCCAACTACTTCATCAGCGGAGGATTTATATGGCTTTAGAAACGGGATTAATCCCTTCTGTAAGGCTTATGTAAGTTAGTTCATGCAAGAGAAAGAACCAATGATGTCATCAATATTATTAGCAGCCCAAGCCACTGTACCCAACAGTGGAACCACATGGAACTTAACTGAAGCGGCTATTATTACTGGCGCTTGTATATTATGTCTTTTGATTATTCCTCGCACAATTCGCTATCCTCACGTTGGGCCTAAGATGCCTTTGCCTTTTCCGTCGCTGTTCAATAATCCCAGTGCCGCTACATTCCTTGCTGCAATGAGCGCCGGTCACCTGATTGGCACTGGTACCGTCTTAGGATTAACTAATCTCGGCATTATCTAAATTTTATTTTTTCCATCTGACACACTCAAGAGGCGGGGTAGGGGAGTAAGAAAGAAGCAAAGAGCAAAGGAGAATTTTCCCCTCAGCAAGAGCAGCACCCCGCCCCTTTGCCTCTTTGTCAATGACCCACTCCAGAGTTTTGCTTACAGGCATTAATTGTCTATTCTAGAAATAAGAGCATTTCGTAACTCGACACTACCGAATTGATGCTCAGAAATATATGTATAAGTATATACGCAAATATTGCGGTGTAGGAACTACTGGCAATATCTAGTTTTAGGATAATGTAATGCAAACAAATTGGAAAATTGGGTCTTTATTTGGAATTCCCCTGTTTTTAGACCCGTTATGGTTTGTGATTTTAGGGTTGGCAACTCTCAACTTTGGGGTAGCTTATCAGGAATGGGGGCCTGTTATAGCTTGGAGTGCTGGAATAGTTATGGCACTGTTGCTGTTTGGTTCGGTGTTGCTACATGAGTTGGGTCATAGCTTGGTAGCCCGATCGCAAGGCATTAAAGTTAATTCGATTACCCTATTTCTGTTTGGCGGGATTGCTGCTATTGAAGAAGAGTCTAAAACTCCTTTCAAAGCCTTTCAAGTAGCGATCGCTGGGCCTTTGGTGAGTATCGGACTCTTTTTCCTGCTTCGGTTGGGAGCTACCGTGATACCTGATACCAGTCCTCTCGGTGTTATGGTTGGAGATTTGGCAAGAATTAACTTGGTGGTAGCTCTATTTAACATGATTCCCGGCTTACCTCTAGATGGAGGGCAAGTGTTAAAATCAGCACTATGGCAAATAACAGGTAATCGTTTTCAAGCCGTACACTGGGCTGCAAAAGCTGGGCAAATATTGGGTTACAGTGCGATCGCCTTAGGATTTGTTGTAGATTTTGTGACAAAGGAATTAGTACTTGGTTTGTGGATTGCCCTGTTAGGTTGGTTTGCTGTCCGCAACGCCAACAGCTACGACAACGTAACAACATTGCAAGAAAGCTTGCTCAAGGTGGCGGCGGCCGATGCGATGACCCGTGATTTTCGAGTCATTGATGCTGACCAAACATTGCGATCCTTTGCCGATTTATACCTCTTAGAAAACTCTCCCTCACAAGTTTATTTTGCTGCTTCTGATGGACGTTACCGGGGTCTAGTTTCCATTGACGATTTTCGTTTAACCCAAAGGAGTGAATGGGAAACCCAAACCTTACACAGCATTGTGCATCCGCTGACAGAAATACCCACTGTTACGGAAGCAACATCGATAGCTGAGGTAATTAACAAACTGGAAAATGAGCAGTTACCTCGAATTACCGTGCTTTCTCCGGCTGGTGCTGTAGCTGGTGTAATTGATCGGGGAGATATTGTACGGGCATTGGCACAAAAGTTAAATTTGCGGATCACAGATGCTGAAATTAAACGGATCAAAGAAGAAGCTAGCTATCCGCCTGGGTTGCAACTGGGAGTAATAGCGAAGTCAATTACAGAAATCAAGGCAGAAAGCCCATCGGCTTTTAGCCTTGGGAGCGTCAAAAACTAAACGTCATACCCTCGTCATAGTTTGGCAATAGATTCGTCAAAAGCTTGTGTGATATTGAATTTGGTATTTGGTTACAAAATGCTTTTTTTGGGTAAAAGGTAGGATTTCCTACCTTTTTTATTTTTCAAAGTAAGGTGAGATCGATAAACCTCTTCCTCCCTTAAACTCAACTTCAAGTCTTTCCCTCTCCGAGTCGGAGAGGGATAGTTTTACGTGGTAAAACCAGGGAGAGGTTTCTTTAACATCGCCTCATGATGATTGGGAAATTATTAAAACTTCAAGTTTAAAGCGAGTAAAATGTAAGTACGTGATATACTACGTCTCTCACTTACCCTGGTTTTATGGCACTGCCAATTGTTGCAATTATCGGACGCCCAAATGTGGGCAAATCCACCCTGGTTAATCGACTCGCCGGGGAACAAACGGCGATTGTCCATGATGAACCGGGAGTGACACGCGATCGCACTTACATGCCAGCTTTCTGGAATGGGCGCGAATTTTTAGTGGTAGACACTGGTGGTTTAGTTTTTAATGATGATACTGAATTTTTACCACTGATTCGCCAACAGGCAATGACAGCCCTTGCAGAAGCATGTGCCGCTATTTTTGTTGTAGATGGTCAAACAGGCCCCACATCGGCAGATTTAGAAATCGCCGAATGGATGCGTCAACAACGCGTACCTGTGCTACTAACTGTAAATAAATGTGAATCCCCAGAACAAGGCTTAATGCAAGCTGCCGAATTTTGGGAATTAGGATTGGGCGAACCCTACCCCATCTCCGCAATTCATGGAAGTGGTACAGGAGAATTACTCGACGAGTTAGTTAATCACATACCTGCTATTGAAGACATCCCAGAAACTAATGAAATCAAAGTAGCAATTGTGGGACGTCCAAATGTAGGCAAATCGAGCTTACTCAATGCTTTTGTTGGGGAAGAAAGGGCAATTGTCAGCCCAATTTCTGGCACAACCCGCGATGCTATTGATACCGTCATCGAACGAGACGGACAAACCTACCGCTTGATTGACACCGCCGGTATTCGCAAAAAGAAACACATAGAATACGGCACAGAATTCTTTAGTATTAACCGTGCTTTCAAAGCGATTCGCCGCGCTGACGTGGTTTTATTAGTAATAGATGCCGTAGATGGAGTCACTGAGCAAGACCAAAAATTAGCTGGGCGGATTATCGAAGAAGGTCGAGCTTGCATCATCGTCGTGAATAAGTGGGATGCTGTCGAAAAAGACTCTTACACAATCTACGACTACGAAAAAACTCTGCAATCACGATTACATTTTACCGAATGGGCAGAAACAATTTTTGTCAGTGCCTTGTCAGGACAACGGGTAGAAAAAATTCTCGAATTGGTGAAAACTGCGGCTGAATCTCACAAACGCCGTGTCAGTACATCAGTTATTAACGAAGTTTTAACAGATGCCGTCAGTTGGCATTCACCGCCAGCATCCCGTGGTGGACGTCAAGGCAAAATTTATTATGGTACACAAGTAAGTAGCCAACCACCAACGATCGCACTATTTGTCAATGACTCCAAACGCTTCAACGACAACTACCGCCGCTACATTGAACGCCAATTCCGGCAACAACTAGGATTTAAAGGTACGCCAATTATCTTACTGTGGCGGAGCAAAAAAGTCCGTGATGCTGAAAGTGGTAATGTTAATAGAGCAACTCGCGTCAAATTAAGTTAGGAGACGCGATGAATCGCGTCTGTACAAGAGAGATGTGATGAATAGCGTCTGTACAGGAGTTATGAGTTAAAGCCAAAATTGTTAACTACAGAACCCTATCGACTTGAATTTGATAGCGGCACAACGTAAAAGTTATAAGTTAAAGTCAAAACTCCTAACTCCTCACTCTTAACTTTCAAATGGATTTACTGCGATCGCTACCACTTGGACTTTATTTAGAACAACCCCAAACTTGGCTGCATAAAATCGATCCGCGAGTCAAGTTTGCTTGGTTGATGAGCTTTTTAACAAGCTATGTTTTGGCTAACAGCTTTTGGCGAGTGCTGCTGGTGGTAGTATTGATTCTTGCTACCTTGATTGCTAGAATTCCCCGACGAGTATGGCAGCAGCAAATGGGTTGGCTATTAATGTTATCGTTTTTTGTCTTAGCGATCGCAGCCGTAAGCCCTGATGGAATGGGTGTAAATTATCAGCCACGCCTGCCAACTAACGAACAAATATTAACCCAGCCATCAAACTCCAATAATATTGTTCAAGAGCAAGCAAGTAATAACAAATACAGCTATGTGTTATTTCATAAAGGCCCAGTCAAAGTAACTCGCCGCTCCTTGGATTTGGCAATACGCCTGAGTACAATTATATTTACCGTAATTTACAGCACCAACCTGTATCTGCTGACAACCGCACCAGAAGAAATCACATCTGGCATAGAAAGCCTAATGCAACCCCTGCGACGTTTCAAGTTACCTGTCACAGAAATTGCTTTAACTTTAACCTTGTCTTTGCGCTTTATTCCCCTGGTTTTAGAAGAAGTGCAAAACTTATTTCGCTCCGTGATGACAAGGGCAATCAATTGGAAAAAGTTGGGATTGAAAGGAGCATTCAAAGTTTGGATGACAGTCGCAGAGAGACTGTTAGAAAACCTGCTCTTACGAGCCGATCAAATGGCGAATGCAATGATGGTGCGGGGTTTTACCAGTCCCAACGAGCATCGAGTGCAGTGGCACGACTTACGATTAAAAGGGCGTGACTGGCTTGCTATTGCAACTTTAATTTTATTCTGGGGAATACGGCTAGCTATAGGAACTCAGGTCTAATTTTGCACCGAGAAAATGGTAAGAGGTAATAGATAATTGCATTTTGTCAGTGGTCAGTAGTCGTAGTTATTTGTACTCACTGCTGAAAAATGTTAACTAATTATTGACAACGCTTTTAAAAAGTATGACCAAGGCTTGGTATTGGCGATCGCTACCCTTAGAAAAGCGCACAGGTTCAGAAGTTTTTGCTGCTCTTTTTCGCCCTACCGCCGCACCGGGAATTGCTACCCTACTAGAAAGTCCCTACCCAACGCCAATCGATCATCCTCAACTCAGCCGATATTCTATCTGTGCAGGTGCTCCTCGTATAGTCGATGGCATCCCCCAGATTTGGACACCAGAAGTAGGAGAAGTTTTTCCCTTTCTAGAAAAGTTATTACAGCAAGGGGTAGGGCAAGATGAGAGGGATGAAGTAGTATTTTCTTACCCCGCTCCCCCTGCTCCCAATCTCCCTTTCACCGGTGGTTGGTTAGGTTGGCTAGGCTACGATGTGGCATGGGAAATTGAACAGTTACCCCGTCATAAAATTGATCCCCTGCCATTTCCCATAGCTTTTTGGTACGAACCAGATTGTTTTGCTGTTTTGGATCATGTGCAACAAATTCTTTGGCTAGCGGCCAGTGATGCAAGTGGACTTGATGAGTTACAGGAGAAATTAGCAAAGAAAGAATTATCTGTGTCTCCTTGTCCCCGCGTCCCCGTGTCTTCTTCGCTCCCTCTGTTTTTGACATCGCAATCAGATTATGAAACAGCTGTAAACCAGGCGAAAAAATATATTCAAGCTGGAGACATCTTTCAGGCAAATCTTTCGTTGCGATTTCAAGCGTCTACATCGGCTTCTGGTTGGGAAATTTACCAAGCCTTACAAAAAATCAATCCTTCTCCTTTTGCTAGCTATTGGCAAACGCCTTGGGGAGAAGTGATCAGTTGTTCGCCGGAACGGTTAGTAATGTCGCAAAATCGGCAAGCCGAAACCAGACCGATCGCCGGGACGCGATCGCGCGGTGCTACACCAGAACAAGATATGCAACTGGCACAAGATTTACTCAGCAACACCAAAGAACGTGCAGAACACATCATGCTAGTGGATTTGGAACGCAATGATTTAGGGCGAGTTTGTGAATGGGGAACGGTTACTGTTGACGAATTGCTGACAATTGAGCGATATAGCCATGTAATGCATCTTGTCAGCAACATCAAAGGTACTTTAAAAGCTGAACGCACCAGCATTGATTTGATTCGTGCCACGTTTCCAGGTGGCACAATCACAGGTTGTCCCAAAGTCCGTTGCATGGAAATTATTGAAGAACTAGAACCCGTGCGGCGCAGTTTGTTCTACGGTTCCTGTGGCTATTTAGATTGGCGTGGTCATTTAGATTTAAATATTTTAATCCGCACCCTGCTACTAGCTCCCGTGTCTCAAGAAGGTGGGGGAGCAGGGGAAGAACAGCTTACTGAGAACTCAGGATTCAACACTGTCTGGGGACAAGTTGGCGCGGGAATTGTTGCAGACAGCGATCCTGAAAAAGAATGGTATGAATCTCTGCACAAAGCTCAGGCACAACTTGCAGCACTGAAAATACTAAATAATCAATAAGGCTAAAGGTTACAGGTAATAGGGAATAGTCTTCTTTCTAATCCCTTGTTCCCTATTCTGTTAGCTATTTTGTGCCATTCAGCGACAGTTGTGGCAGTATGGAAAGAAGTTGAAAAGTTCGCTGTCGCCGTTGGGAACTTCAAAGGGTGTTTTCCCTTGCCACGTCAAACTTTCAACAAGAGGATCAGGACTGCTTTGTGCCTTGTGCCGCTAGGTTGGTGTATTTGAGTTACCAAGGCACATGGCGATATCTATCAACAAAGCTCTACTCTTCGAGTCTACGCTTCGCGGGTCACATTGTAAAATTTCGCCTCACTACCACAGCTTCATCTGCCCATTAGAAACTAGATCAAGGTCTTCGTAACCGCAGTTTTGCATTTTAAGAAAATATTCTGACGAATGTTGGTATTATCGTCTGAATGTTTGGAATTCACTGCGAAAAGATATATAACTCCCACCTTGACTACACCTTGACTCTTAAATGAATCCAGAAAACGCAGAAACTTACATAAACCATCCAACTTGGGGTTTACTCTACAAAATCTGTATGGTTGATGAGAACCAGGATCTGTTCACCACACTTTATGCCCAGCGCTTATTTTTTTTGGTCGCAAATGACGTTAAAGGTGTTAAATTCCAGTCTCTAGGACGTACTGAGGCTAGAATGATGTTGGAAAATCGCTTACGTACCCTGCGGCGCAGTGGACAATCTCAGGAGTACGATCAGCTTCAGAGTGTTTTCCAACGCACCTTCCAATGAATAGTTCGATTTCCGAACGTATTGTTACCATTCGCTCCTCACTGCCAACTTCAGTCAAATTGATTGCTGTTAGCAAACAAGCTTCTGCCCAGGCCATTCGGTCTGCCTATGCCGCAGGAATTCGTGATTTTGGGGAGAGCCGTATCCAAGAAGCCGCCAGCAAACAAGCCGAGTTGCAAGACTTACCGGATATTACCTGGCACTTTATTGGACATTTGCAAAGTAATAAAGCCAAAAAAGCCATCGAGCAATTCCATTGGATTCACTCCGTCGATAACTTGAAGCTGGCACAGCGCTTAGATCAATTGGCGCAACAGCTAGGAGTGAGTCCCCAGGTTTGCCTGCAAGTGAAAATCCTCCCCGATCCCAACAAGTCTGGTTGGAGTGTGCCAGAACTTTTGGCTGATTTACCCACACTCAATCAATACAAAAGTTTACAAATTCAAGGTTTGATGACAATTCCGCCTTCAGGATTAAATGATTCCGAAATTCTTAATGTGTTTAATCTCAATCGTGAACTAGCAAAGAAAATCCAGGAGCAAAACTGGTCACACATTAAAATGCAGCACTTGTCTATGGGTATGTCAGGCGACTACGAACTGGCAGTGCAAGCAGGCGCAACGATGGTACGATTAGGAACCATATTGTTTGGCGATCGCTCTTAAGCATATTACACATCCCTCTTTCGGTTGAGTATCAAGTGCAAGCAGGCGTAATGAGGGTGCGATTAATAACCATATTGTTGGGCGATCGCTCTTAGCCGATTAATCATCAGCCTTCGAGGTAGGTATTAATAGAGATCAGGATTTGATGACAACAATTTTGTAACAGACTGGTGCAATTGGAAACAAAGGATATAGTATTGACAAGAGCAATCGCCAAGGAAAAATGGGGTATAAAGAGCTTTCCTTCGGACAAACCTTAGGATATAATCTTGACTCATTATTGTGTTTAGGCGATGCACAGACCTTTCCAAAAAGTGTCAGTTCATCGCCAAAACAAGTAGTATGGGTTACAAATAGCAAGAGACTTGCTGAAGTATCCACCGATGTAGCGCTCGCTCCTATCTCAATCAATCCTAAGCCAAGTCAATATAGGCTATTCGCACCAGGAGAGTACACACACTATGAACAATATATTTTCCAAACTCAGAGACTTTGTGGGTCTAAATGAGCAAGTGGAATACGAGTATTACGAAGAAGAACCAGAAACAGATAATAATTACCAAAACCTGTATCAGCAAGAAAATCCCCAACCACCTGCACCACAGGAGAGCGCAGCCGCTCAAAATCGACGCTGGCGGGAACCAGTGCCTACAATGGGAGATGATATAGCAGCAGGTTCAAAGCCAATGGGGAATGTGATTGGTATGCCAGGAGCAATTAACGGAATTTCGGAAGTTTTAGTCCTCGAACCACGCACTTTTGAAGAAATGCCCCAGGCAATTCAAGCGCTGCGAGAACGCAAGTCAGTAGTATTAAATCTGACAATCATGGACCCAGATCAAGCTCAACGAGCAGTAGATTTTGTAGCAGGTGGTACTTACGCACTAGATGGACATCAAGAGCGCATCGGTGAAAGCATCTTTTTGTTTACGCCAAGCTGTGTCCAAGTTAGCACCCAAGGTGGCGTTCTTCATGAAGTACCACAACCGCCAGCACGCCCTTCTCGTCCTACAGGTTCTTCAAATCAAAGCTGGGGTAACGAAACTAACCGGATGGCACAATAAAGTTAAATTAGTTGTTAGTCCTTTGTCCTTTGTCATTTGTCCTGGGTTTTAATAATAGTGACAAATGACAAATGACAAACGACTAATGACAAATGACTAACGATCAATGACTAGAAAATTTGGCTTAATTGGTGGTGGGGTAATGGGAGAAGCGCTCTTATCCCGCCTTATCGCGCGTGGAATTTATCAATCATCAGAAGTCATAGTTAGCGAACCGCTATCTTCACGCTTAGATTTTTTAAAACAGCAATACGATGTTGCTGTGACGACAGATAATAGCGAGGTTTTCACCGAAGCAAAAGAAGTTGTATTTTTGGCAGTTAAACCGCAAGTGTTTAGCGCGATCGCTCAAGAATTAGCAGATATTGATATTTTTAATAAAGAACACTCACCCCTAATCATCTCCATATTAGCGGGTGTACCTTTAAGCCAGCTAGAAGCTGCATTTGTGCAATTGCCAGTTATTAGAGCAATGCCCAACACCCCAGCAACAGTGGGAGCGGGAATTACCGCAATTTGTTCAGGTGCATACACTAATGCCAAGCACCACCAACTAGCACAGCGAGTTTTTTCTGCTGTAGGGGAAGTCGTGGAAGTCTCAGAAGGGCTGATGGATGCAGTCACAGGGCTATCTGGTAGCGGACCGGCTTACGTGGCACTCTTGGTAGAAGCACTTGCTGATGGCGGAGTATCCGCAGGTTTACCTAGAGCAATTGCCAATCAACTAGCCTTGCAAACCGTACTGGGAACAGCGAAACTGTTGCAAGAAACCAAAATGCACCCAGCAGAACTCAAAGATCGCGTTACCAGTCCCGGTGGTACAACCATTGCGGGAATTGCCAAGCTAGAAAAGGCAGGATTTCGTTCAGCTTTGATTGAAGCAGTAAAAGCTGCCACAGAGCGATCGCAAGAGCTGGGAAAATAATTAAAAGTCTTTTGTCATTCATCCTTTGTCCTTTGTGAAAAACTAATGACTAATGACCAATGACAAATGACCAATAACGAAGTTGACAAAAGACTCGTTAGTATAGTAAACAATCTGGTTGCAAATGTGATTGAGTGAATTATTCTGCGCCGTCTCCAGAACTTGACCTAGGGTCTATATTTCCCTTTGATCTGGATCAGTTTCAAAAAGAAGCGATCGCGTCCCTGAACGCTGGACGCTCCGTTGTCGTATGTGCCCCCACAGGTTCGGGCAAAACATTGGTCGGAGAATACGCCATTTATCGCGCCCTGGCGCGAGGAAAACGTGTATTTTACACTACTCCCCTGAAGGCGCTGTCAAATCAAAAATTACGTGACTTTCGAGAAAAATTCGGGTTTGATCAAGTCGGACTGTTAACTGGAGATGCTTCCATTAACAGAGATGCACCGATTTTGGTAATGACCACAGAAATTTTCCGAAATATGCTCTATGGCACACCCATTGGGCAAATAGGCATCTCATTAGTAGACGTTGAAGCGGTGATCCTTGATGAGTGCCACTACATGAACGATCGCCAGCGCGGTACAGTTTGGGAAGAATCAATCATCTATTGTCCCCGTGAAGTACAACTGGCAGCCCTTTCAGCAACCGTTGCTAACAGCGATCAACTCACCGACTGGCTAAATCGTGTTCACGGCCCAACTGACCTGATTTACTCCGATTTTCGCCCAGTTCCCTTGGAATTTCACTTTTGCAATCCCAAAGGGTTATTTCCCCTGCTAAATGATAGCAAAACCAAAATTAACCCCCGCCTTCAGAAAAAGAAGGGGAGAGGGGGAGAAAGGGAGAGGGGGAAAAGTGGCAGACCAGAAGCTCCTGGCATAATTTATACCTTGAGCCAGTTAGAGCAACGGGATATGCTCCCAGCGATTTACTTCATCTTCAGCCGCCGGGGATGTGATAAAGCAGTGGCGGAAGTGGGTGATTTATGGCTGGTAAATAGTGAAGAGTCCCAAATTTTACGCGAACAGATTGATGACTTTTTAGCCCGCAATCCCGAAGCCGGGCGTTCTGGACAAATTGCACCCCTGTACCGGGGAATTGCTGCCCACCACGCCGGAATTTTGCCTGCTTGGAAAGCCCTGGTAGAAGAACTGTTTCAGCAGGGGCTGATTAAAGTAGTATTCGCCACCGAGACGCTAGCAGCGGGAATTAATATGCCCGCCCGAACAACCGTAATTTCTACCCTTTCCAAGCGGACTGACACTGGACACCGCCTATTGAATGCTTCCGAATTCTTGCAAATGGCGGGACGAGCAGGCCGCCGAGGGATGGATAAACAAGGTCATGTGGTGACAGTCCAAACACCCTTTGAAGGAGCTAAAGAAGCGGCGTATTTGGGAACATCTAAGCCTGATCCCCTAGTTAGCCAGTTTACGCCCAGTTATGGCATGGTACTCAACTTGCTGCAAACACACACCCTAGAGCAAACCAGGGAACTGATAGAACGCAGCTTTGGGCAGTACATGGCCACCTTGCATTTAAGACCAGAATACGATGAGATTGCCGAACTGCAAACGCAATTAGCTCAACTTCATGAGCAAATCGCCGCAGTTGATGAAAATGAACTGGCTGTTTATGAGAAATTGCGGCAACGCCTGAAAGTAGAACGCCAGATATTGAAAACCTTGCAAGAGCAAGCACAGGAAGATAGACAAGAAGAATTGGGGATGATGTTGGGCTTTGCAGTGTCAGGAACTCTGTTGAGTCTCAAAGGCAAAAACATCACAGTGTCTTCACCCGTAACCGCAGTTTTAGTGGGAAAATCGCCGGGTTCTGGTCAAGCTCCTTACCTGGTATGCTTAGGGCATGATAACCGCTGGTATGTGGCAACGACAGGGGATGTAGTCGATTTATATGCCGAACTGCCGCGAATTGAGGTGCCACCTGATTTACTACCACCGCCAGAGATGCCTCTGAAGCCAGGACAGTCGCGCCGTGGTAACGCAGAAACATTTGCGATCGCTGCGCGTATTCCCGATCCCTTAGAATCTTTGCATCTGGCACCAGAAGTAGCAGAACAACTCAGTCGCACTGCTGCCGTCCAAGAGCAATTAGAAGCTCATCCTCTACATCAATCAGGCAATGCCGCCACGCTTTTCAAGCGCCGGGCCCGCTATGTCGAATTAGAAGCCGAACTCGAACAGTTGCAAGGGCAAGTAGAGCAACAGTCACAACGTCATTGGGAAGAATTTATCAATTTAATCTCAATTCTGCAACACTTTGGCGCTTTAGATAACTTAGTACCCACACAATTAGGGCGAATCGCTGCTGCTATTAGGGGCGAGAATGAGTTGTGGCTAGGTTTAGTATTCGCTAGTGGCGAATTGGACAACTTAGATCCGCACCATTTAGCCGCCGCCGCCGCCGCTTTGGTGATGGAAACACCTCGTCCAGATAGCAAAGTTAACTACGAGCTTAGTAATGAAGTCGCAGAAGCCTTGGCAAAATTGCGGGGAATTCGTCGCCAAATGTTCCAACTACAACGACGGTATAATGTAGCGCTGCCTATATGGTTGGAGTTTGAGTTAATTGCCATAGTGGAACAATGGGCGCTGGGAATGGAATGGACAGAACTCTGCGAAAACACCACCTTGGATGAAGGCGATGTGGTAAGAATTTTACGGCGGACGTTGGATTTATTATCGCAAATACCCCACGTTCCCCATTTACCAGACTCTTTCCAGCGTAATGCCTATCGGGCGATGCAGTTGATTGATAGATTCCCTGTGAATGAAGTAGTTGAATAAAAAGGATGCAGGGACGCACAGAGAGTATTTGATAATTTCTTTGTGTAAGTTTGAGGGGTTTACAGTAGTACTGTAAACCCCTCAATAATGAATTTAGATTTGACCCAATAATAGTAGTGGTACGTAGTTAAAAATGCTTTTTTGGTTTCGTATATCTTCATATACGTCATTAATCAAATGTATCTAACAGAAGTTATAGTCGCTACCAGCGCTACTCAATCTTAGTACACCAAGTTTCCAGTACCGCGCAACTGCCGCAAAGAATTTACACAGTATGGACAGTCACAACCAAATGTCTTAATTGCAGCATCACTTTCCTCCTCAGTAAAGTTCAACATAGCAATATTATCATCTGATACTGATGTGACAATGGTTGAGGAACGTGTAGAGTCATACGGTTGCTTTCTCTCTGAATCTCGAATGCACACAAAATCTGTTCCACCATGTGGGTTAGTGATACAGGTACGACCGTCTTGTGTGTGCAGTAATCGCTGAGTAATACTAGCATGAGCAGGATTAAGTACCGCCAGCGTAGACATCAGCGACACAAAGATTGAGGAACTGGAAAGCAAATTCAGGATGATTTTTTTGTTCATAGATTTCCTTGAGAAAATTGTCTACTAGCTTAGGGTATTCGATTCACTTTCAAACTTCAAGTAAATTTTCCCTAAAATATAGCTAGCTTGACACTTGTTACCCAAGAAAGTTCCATATCTACCCGGTTTGATCACAAATTAATTGCTACAGCAGACTTCAAAGTTAAAACAGGCTTTATGTCTGGATTGGAAATCTCAGTTGTATAGTTCAGCAAATTAAAATCCGCTGTAAGTTAGTGAACGTGAATGATTGAATGTTTGTAGTAAGTGGCTCTAGCTGCTTACTATGAGCAAATTGAATTAATTTTATATTGCAGAACATAGTTTAATTTATTCTTACCGAATTACTTATATTCTTAAAATAGTGATTTTTGCTTGATGTAAGTATAAAAGCTTAATTAAATTAAAGCTTCTAGTCAGCGGCTCTAGCCCTTTTAAATATTATGCAGAGTGAGAAATCGCTTACTACGAACAAAAGTTATATCTTACATTATTTTATATCATTAAGAACCAATCTAGCTATCTTTACAAGATTATAAAACTTAATTTTAACCAAAAGATAGTTTAAATATATAGCAATAAATTTGATATAGATTCTCGTTCTTAAATTATCAACTTGTAAAAACTCTTTTTTTTCATTACATTTGTAAAAAGACTCATATATTAAGTAATTTACCAGCCTCAACAGAAAATATGAAGCGAAAACTACATTCAGAATCTTCAGGTTGTTGCAATGGTGAACATCATCATCATGAGAATCATAACCATGATCATAATCATAGTCATGATGAGAATCATAACCATGACCATAATCACGAACACGGTAGTGAATTCAATCTGAAAAATGAAGTATTGCCTTTGGTGGTAATTTTAAGTTTGTATGCGCCTGGTGTAATTTTTGAAGACCAATTACACAATACATTCTACTCTATAGGTGAATATCTGCTTTTCATACCTGCTTATTTATTAAGTGGATGGAGTGTTTTAAAAACTGCTGGGCGCAATATACTTAAAGGCAGAGTATTTGATGAAACCTTTTTGATGACAGTAGCGACACTCGGAGCGATCGCAATTCATAAGTTACCCGAAGCTGTCGGAGTCATGTTATTTTAT
Source organism: Nostoc sp. UIC 10607 (assembly GCF_047228265.1). Classification (NCBI taxonomy): domain Bacteria; kingdom Bacillati; phylum Cyanobacteriota; class Cyanophyceae; order Nostocales; family Nostocaceae; genus Nostoc; species Nostoc sp. UIC 10607. The sequence goes on from NZ_JBIQNW010000005.1 coordinate 198,549, forward strand.
AAAATTGGGGAATTATTCCAAGATATTGCTGTTAGTCGTTCCCGTAATTCCATCAAAGCTTTATTAGAAGTACGTCCAGACTATGCCAATCTTAAAACAGATAAAGGACTCAATAAAGTATCGCCAGAAACAGTAAATATTGGCGAAATTATTGTTGTCAAACCCGGAGAAAAAATCCCCTTAGATGGTGAAATTATAGATGGAAATTCGCAAGTTGATACGTCTGCATTAACTGGAGAGTCTGTACCGCGAACGGTGAGAATCGGAGAGATAGTTTTGGCTGGAATGATCAATAAAATGGGTGTTCTCAGCATTAGAGTAACAAAACTATTTGATGACTCTTCCATTGCTAAGATTTTAGACTTGGTACAAAATGCCAAAAGTAAAAAAGCAGAAACAGAAAAGTTTATTACTAAATTTGCTCGATATTATACGCCAATAGTAGTTTTTATATCTCTAGCAGTTGCATTATTACCTCCTTTATTCATTTCGGGCGCAACTTCATCGCAATGGGTTTACCGTGCCCTAATTCTACTAGTGATCTCCTGTCCATGTGGACTCGTTATCAGTATTCCATTAGGTTACTTTGGAGGTGTGGGAGGTGCTGCTAGACGTGGTATTTTGGTTAAAGGTTCTACTTTTTTAGATGCGTTAAACGCAGTCAATACAGTTGTTTTTGATAAAACTGGAACGCTAACTCACGGGGTATTTAAAGTAGCAAAAATAGTACCATCAAATGGCTACGATGAACAAGAATTATTACAATTAGCTGCCAAAGTAGAATCGCACTCAAATCATCCCATTGCTCAATCTATCCGTAAGGCTTGTGGTGGAAAAATCGATGAATTTGAGGTAAGAGATTATGAAGAGATAGCAGGCTATGGAATTAGAGCCAAAGTTGAAAATAAGGTAGTGATAGCGGGAAGCGATCGCTTATTACACAGAGAGAATATTGCTCATGATAATTGCCAGTTAGAGGGAACAGTTATTCATTTAGCAGTAGATAATATTTACGCTGGGTATATTGTCATTGCTGATGAACTAAAAGAAGATGCCAAACACGCTATTCAAGCACTTAAGCGAATGGGTGTAGAAAGAACAGTAATGTTGACAGGAGATAATCAAGCGATCGCATCCCGCATTGCTCAACAGCTTGGCATAGATAGCTATGAAGCAGAGTTATTACCCGAAGAAAAAGTTAATGCCATTGAGAAGTTACTCAGCACCGCCGGCAAGCATGGTAAAGTTGCCTTTGTTGGGGATGGCATCAATGATGCGCCAGTGATTGCTAGAGCAGATGTTGGTATGGCGATGGGTGGCTTAGGCTCAGATGCAGCGATAGAAACTGCCGATATTGTCATCATGACAGATGCACCCTCAAAAGTGGCAGAAGCAATACAAATCGCTAGAAAAACCCGCAAAATTGTTTGGCAAAATATTGGGTTTGCATTAGCAATTAAAGGTATATTCATTGGATTGGGTATTTTAGGCGTAGCGACAATGTGGGAAGCTGTGTTTGCTGATGTGGGAGTGGCGTTACTAGCAATTTTCAACGCAACTAGAGTAATGAAATAAAATTTTTGGAAAATCGGGAATCCGTAATTGGGAATTTGTAGTAGTTAAAACTGAAAAGCAATAATTGAATATATTAAACACTCCCAAATCGGAATTCCCCTAGAGGTAGACTGTGAACCCATCTATTAAAGGTATCGCTACGGCTGCGTTAGCTTTACTATTAACCAACTCAGCAACCTTAGTAGTTGCATTACCCCAGAAAATTAATCAACCGCCAACCGATGCGCGTTCCCAACCGTTAAAAGACGCCTTGATTATTCCTGGGGAAAGAGTTGGGCCGATAACACGCACAACCACCAGACAAGATTTAGTGAAGTTGTTTGGTGCATCCCATCTCGTTGACAAAACCATTTCTGGCCCTGAAGGAATCGGTAGTTTTGCAGCTACTCAGGTAAATCTAAATCAGGGACGCACTCTGCTAGTAGTTTGGAGTAATAATACTCGTACTAAACCATTAGATGTGCGTAACCTTGGTTCAGCTTGGAAAACCCGCGAAGGTATCGGTGTTGGAACGCCTTTAAGCGAGTTACGTAAGAAACTAGGTGATTTTAAACTCTATGGATTGGCGTGGGACTACGGCGGTACTATTTTGTTAGATAGTAGCCGATTATCTCGCTATCAGGGCAAATTTATCCTGCGAGTGGATACTGCTGCTAATGCTTACGAAAAGTTTCCCAATGACTACCAAGCGGTGTCTGGAGATACTACTTTTTCCTCTAGTAATCCCCACTGGAAACCTCTGGGAATCAGGCTAGCAGAAATTATCGTTGTACTGAATCCAAGTGAGTAGTGGTATGCTAAACATCTAGTTTGCTTGCTAGGACGTAGAGAGATTATGGAGACGACGTTCTTATACTAAGTCTGGAATTGGCAAATTACTGACAGAAGAAATTACATAAGTGACATCTCATGTCGTAATGATGTTTCAGCTATTGAAACCAAACACAGTAAACCAGATTGGTAGATCGATAATCTGGCTAGTCGTATTGAGTAAAGATTATTGACTCAAAAAGTACCTAGATGTCCTCCGAGCAGCATCTACAGCACAAACGCCATGCACTACAGGAACATTATGACCTGTTAGCCGAGAAGTTAAAAAGGTTGCGTCGTGATTATGCGATCGCAGCAGATACTCTCATTCGCTTCCAATTAGAAAAGCAAATTGAACAAACTGAAGCTGAACTAAACGAATTGGCTCAACAGCTTGGTGATTTAGAACTAGCTCTATCTAGTGGAAAAGTGTATCGTGCTTTGTTGAAATTGGGTTATCGAGAGCAGACGCGATCATTTCGGAGATTCATTGAGACTCATTCAGTAGGAGCCTTTCTAATCCACGGTTCACTATATTATGGTCAACGCTGGTTATTGAATCGGTTAGTAGTACAAAATGTCCCTAATATCATGACGGGAAAGATTGTGCGAATTGAACTCAGTCGTATTGCTCGGAAAAGTGATAGTGCTGCATTGTGGCGTGAACTTAGCGGTAGAGTTGGTCTGGGTAGGCAAAGCTCAATTCCTGAAATTGCCGAACGAGTTTATCAATGGTGGCGAACTCAGAATGTCCTGTTAATTTTGTACGATGTGGATTGTCTTTCAGAAACTTTTTTGCACGAGTTGATCCAAGATTTCTGGTTACTGTTAGCAACTAAAGTTAAGGCGGCTAACCCGCAAGCAAGTCAATTCAAATTATTAATGTTCCTGATAGATTATGATGGCTGCGTAGGTAGTTGGAATATTCCTTTCGTAGAACGGCTCGACCCTACCTGGAAACCAGATAACCTTGTGAAACTGCCCGAAATTAACCAATTTTCTGACGATGAACTGACTAACTGGCTAGAGTATGCAGAGGACGAATTGCCAATTAAACTGATAGATCAGCTAGATGAAACAGTACAAACAATACTGAAAAATAGTGATAATGGCATTCCAGAACCCGCATTGGGCGAAATTTGCCACCTGTCTGGCTGTAATTGGTATGACGAAGAGGAAAAATGGCTAAGGCTGTAGGTGGAAAACTTTTGGAATATACAGGTAAAGTGCAGCCCCAGCTAGGAGAAAGGGGAACGAACGGACAGCTGTTATATCCCTATTTGCCTAATCCTGAACTGGTAGAAGCAGTCAACTTAGCTATTTACTTGGAACGTCCCTTACTGTTGAAGGGAGAACCAGGATGCGGCAAGACTTTACTGGCAAGTGCAGTTGCCTACGAGCTAGGTTTAAAATTGGAAGCTTGGTATGTAAAATCCACTAGTCGCGCCAGGGATGGCTTGTATAACTACGATGCCGTTGGACGGTTGCGAGATGCCCAGCTAGCTGCCTCCGGTCGCCTGACAGAAGAACAAATCCAGCGAATTGATAACCCAATTACATATATACGCTGGGGGCCTCTGGGACGGGCATTTCAGCAAGAAAATCGCACCATCGTACTGATTGATGAAATTGATAAAGCTGATATTGACTTTCCCAACGACCTGCTGCTGGAATTAGATGAGCGGCGATTTATTGTCGAGGAAACGGGTCAGGAAATTGAAGCAAAGGCAGCACCGATTGTTTTAATCACTAGCAATGATGAGAAAGATTTGCCGGATGCCTTCTTGCGTCGATGCTTGTTTCACTATGTTGAATTTCCTAGCCGTGAGCGGTTAATACAGATTGTTAACGCTCTGTTTCCTGCTTCACCCCAAGCTTTAGTGGACAAAGCCATAGTTCGCTTCCTACTGCTGCGAGAGGAAATGCGAAAAGATAAAGGTGAGGCTGGCAAGAAAGTCAGCACCAGTGAATTAATTGACTGGTTTCGCCTCCTGCGGCGTTATCCTCAAGATGAGGCTCTGGCAAAACTGGATGGCAAAATACCTTATGCTGGCGTGTTGCTGAAAAGCTGGGATGACCATGTACGCTATTTGAGACAGAGCCGTGGACGTGAATGATTTGCCTTTACTGGAACTGTTCACTAAGCTGCGCGAAGCTGGCTTACCACTAGGCATTGATGAGTATCAGTTAGTTTTGCAAGCCATGCAAGCTGGCTTTGGAATTAATGATCAAGCTGCCTTAAAACGCTTGTGTCAGACTTTGTGGATTAAATCTGCTGAGGAAATGGAGTTATTTGAGTATCATTTTGAGCAAGTGATGAGCAGTAAGACTGTTTTAGCAACATCGGCTATGACAACTCGGCAGCGTCAGCTTTCTCAAATAACTCGCTATTTAGCTGTAGCAGGAGCTTGCATTATAGGAGCCGGGATTGTTTGGGGGATAACAAGCAGAAATCAAAATCAGACTACCAAAGATTTAGCCATTCCATCTCAGACGCCCGGATTAATTAATACAACTCCAACTCTAGGAAATAACCCTAATGCGACTCTAGCACCGCAGATCAATCAAACCCAGAACGAGAGTAATTGGAAAGCGATCGCCGCATTTATAACTCTTGGTTTTCAAGTAGCTGGAGTAGGGTTAGCTTCTGGAACTGTCTTAACTACTATATATACAATTATTAGATGGCTGACTCAGCGACTATCTAAACAAACAGCCAATGATGATAGCTCCCTTCTCCAAGCAACTACAGACTCAGATATCTCTTCAAGTTTGACTCAAGTCATTGAAGATGAAGTGCAAGTCGCTCAAGCAGTTTTGCAAGCAACCAGCAGGAATGACCAAACTTCTTACAATCAGTTTATTCTTTCTTTCGACTACCTGCCTATAACTCAACGGCAGATGAAGCAGATGTGGCGGCACTTGCGCCGGATGATCCGGGAGGGAGTGCCAACTGAGTTGGATGTGGAAGCAACAATCAAACAAATTGGACATCAAGGCACTTTTTTAAAACCTGTAATCGTACCGCGTCGGGTTAACCGAACTCAATTACTATTACTTATTGACCAAGATGGGTCAATGATACCGTTTCATTCGCTATCACAACGCTTGGTAGAAACTGCTCTTCGGGGAGGACGCTTAGGAAGATCCAATATATATTACTTTCATAACTGTCCAGTAGAATATCTTTACCAAGACCCTAATCATCAGCAAGCTGAACTGATTGAAAATGTTTTAGTCCAATTGCGTCAAGAACGAACTGTTGTACTCATCTTTAGTGATGCAGGTGCGGCTCGTGGTGGTTTTAATCCAGAACGTATTGATTTAACTGGAGCATTTGTGAAACAACTCAAGCAATATGTTCGCTATATCGCATGGCTGAATCCAATGCCGCGATCGCGTTGGCTTGGCACTACAGCTGGAGAAATTGCCCATCTAATCCCGATGTATGAAGTTAACCGCCGAGGTATGCAGAACGCAATTGATGTCTTGCGCGGACGCTCTCCGAACTTTCAGGAGCGGATAAAATGAGTAAAATCAAAACTGAAGTGGCTAACCGACGCATTGAGTCTTTTAAAAAACGTTTCGGAAAAGCGCATCTATATTTGGCTTATCATGCGGCTTTTCCCTTAGCACTCACACCCGATTTGTTATATCGTTTATGGGCGAACTTCCAGCGGGATATTCACGGTCAAGTGCTAAGTATCCCTTGGATAAGTGTAGCGGATATCCTACTTTCTAGCTTATGTGATGAAGTTGGGTATGAACTCTACGAGATGGATTTAGCAATACGAAAGGAACTGCTTAAATCCTTGAAGGAAGACCCAGATTTTGGTAAACAGCGACTTGATGAACTTGCTAACTTTCTACTCGATTACATTCGCCAACAACTTGGTAATGATGATCCTGATATTCAAGACCTTGCCCAAGCTCAACGATGGACTGCATTAGCTTATGTACTTCCTAGTGAAGCTGCTCGCGAACTAGCCTTGACTTTATCAAAATTGGATCAAACACACGATAAAAGGGAAATAATAAGATTAGCTTCATTAGTAGAAACAGTTGCCGAACCACTAGCAGAGTTTGAACCATTATTAATATACACCCGTGGAATAGCAAGCTTTATCTGTGGTGATTTAGAAAGCGCAATATCTCAGTTTACTAAAGTTACTATTTATAAAAATCAAATCAAAGTTTCTGGAATAAATCTGTTTGTTCCTGACAAAATCATCAAAACTAAGGGGAGAATATCAAAACATTATTTAAACAACGTTAGTAGGTTGAAAAGCCCAAAACTACCAAATTCAATTTTTAAAATATTTAATAGGCTGTTCACAAGTAAAAATTTAAATTATAGACAAAAAATAATTAACAATAGCTTAACTTCATCTAGTCGTCTTAATTTTAGTAGGCTAGTTTTTATAAGTTTGGTTATAACGGGTTTTGTTGCAGGAATTAGATGCTTGGGAATACTGGAAATTACAGAAATTTCAGCCTTTGACCAGATGATGAAAACGCGTCCTAGAGAGGGAATTGATCCTCGCTTACTAGTAGTGACAATTGATGATACTGACATAGCAAACCAACGTCAAAATGGCGAGGTTTTAAAAGGAACTTCCATCTCTGACAAATCTCTCAACAAATTACTAGCAAAACTGGAGCAGTACCAACCCCGCGCGATCGGCTTAGATATCTACCGTGATTTTCCTGCCGCACAGCAAGAGTTAATTACTCGTCTTCAGCAGACTGATAAATTAATTGGGGTATGTCAGGGGAGTGATAAAACAACAAACACTAAAGGTAATGAACCACCACCAGAAATCTCAAGAGAAAATTTAGGATTCAGCGACTTCATTTACGATTATGATGGGGCTGTGCGTCGGCAACTCCTGTTCATGAACCAGGAAGCTACATCATTATGTCCTGCCTCCTATGCGCTCAGTCTACAGCTTGCCTCACTCTATTTACAACCTTTAGGAATTGAACCAAAATTCAACCCAAAAGGAAATTTGCAGCTTGGCGATACTGTTTTCCCAAATCTCAATTCTCGTGCTAGTGGCTATCAAGGTATTGATGCTAATGGGGGTCAAATATTACTTAACTACCGTTCCTCAAAGCAGGTAGCTGAACAGATAACGCTAACGCAGTTTCTATCGAATTCGGTCAACCCTAACAGTATCAAAGACCGGATTGTTTTGATTGGTGTGGTGGCAAAAGAAGATTCTTCCAGCCAGTTGGGTGAGTCTTACGGAACTCAGTTAAACAAAGAAATATCAGGAGTGTTGCTACAAGCTCAAATGGTCAGCCAAATTCTCAGTGCAGTCCAAGATGGGCGGCCCTTATTGCGGGCTTGGTCACTGTGGGTTGAGGTAGTCTGGATTTGGGGCTGGTCATTATTGGGTGGGTTGCTGGCGTGGCGCTTTCAGCATCTACTCTACCTTGGAATGGCAGGTGGAATAGCGATCGCAATTCTATATGTCTCTTGCTATGGTCTTTTGATATCGGGTGTTTGGGCACCGTTTGTTCCACCAGTAATAGCCCTAGTAGTTGCTGGCGGAAGCATAATGTTCATAAGGCTTCAATCTCTATCGGCTAATCAGATAATTATCTCACGAAAATAACCTACCCAATAATCTATTTAAATTAAGTACACAAGCAAGGTATAGCGCCTCAGCTTCCTAAAAGCCTAGTATAAAAGGCGATGTCTAACGACAAGCTAGCAGCTACGCATTTATCACCCATCGCATGACAAACCAAACTTTTACTAACGGTTATGCATTACTCATTGGCGTAGGTGCAGATTTACCAGTCACAGTCAAAGATGCAACGGCTATACAAGATATACTGATTGATAGCGATCACGCCGATCGCAACAAAAACTAGACGCACTTCAGGCAGAATTTGACATCCGCAGCGAGAAGTTTAAGCAGGTGAAGAAAGCTGTAGCAATTGAGGCAGGTACGGCAGTTAAGTTTCAATTAGAACAGCAGCTTCTTGATGAAGAGGCAAAACTGGCACATCTTAGCGTTGAACTGGATAAAATTGAGTCTGCATTGCAATCATGAGACTATGTAAATATACAGTTATTTGGCTGATGAAAATTGGGATTTCCCAACCCAGAAAACAAGGAAAATAGAGATATTAAGTTAATCGGTGTTTATTTATACTATTTCTGTTTTTTGTTGTGGTTATACTGATGACTTAGGTTCTACCTGGGAATTAGGAAGTGGCTTTGCCACTTCTTTTTATTAATCTAGTAGCCCAGTAAAAAATAAATTAAAAGTTAAAAGTAATTTCATTGAACGAACTTTTAACCTTTGTGCATGATGCTGGGGTTGACATCAAAGTGTCATGACCAATTGCATGTAGCCAGTTAAGATTTAGACTGCACGCTCCGGCTTGTTCACAAAATTCTAGATATATCTAGCTTTAAGTAGGTTTTTCGGAGCGGCATATAGACATGATATTAGTCATTACTCATTGTATCTTGCCATCTCTCACGCTTGGGCTTGCTCTCCACATCGCGCGATCGCGCTTCTTGCCAAGTCCCCCACATTAAAGCTTGTTGTCTTTCAACATGGTTAATAAACTGCATGATTGACTGATCTGCTTTGATGGGAGTTTTCAAATCAAACTGAATTGTTTGGAGAATCTTAATGTCACCCATGAGAAAGTACTTAGCTGCAATCTTAGTCAGCCATAGTACCACTCGATTGCATAACAAACCTAAAATTCCTTTACGTTTTTTAGTCATCAACAGAATTTTACCTTCAGTTTTTCCCCCTTCGTGAAGGCGAACTGCAACCATCATGTGCACATGGAAAAAATCGGGGCCAAGCGTCACAATGCCAATGCTACCGTACCAATAGCAAATACTGTAAGTTATGGCATTTTTGTAGAAAAGACGGATGAGCTTAATCAAAAAGGAATTGTCTTTGATGGGTGTAGTGTTACTGAAGACAATCGCATTCTCGTTCAGTTCCTGTCTTTCAAAGATAATTTCTATTGGCAGCTTGTGAACTGTATTGAGGTGTTGAGCATCAATCGCATTAATCATCACCACATTGGGGTGACAGTTCATCACAAAGTGAGAATGGATGGCAACATCATACTCTTTTTGTTCCAACTCTGGAATAAAAGGTAGGGGTTGTTGTGGTATTTCTCCAGTCCAAACCCAAATCATCCCATACTTTTCAGCAGTCGGCCAAGTTTGTAACTTTAGAGAAGGCGGCGTATCTAAACATGGGATATCAATACACATCCCTTCAGCATCAAACTTCCAGTGGTGAAAGAAACAACGTAGTGCATTACCCTCAACTTTGCCTTCAGCAAGGTGAGCGCCCATATGCGGACAATAGGCATCAAAAGTAGTTACTCTTCTGTCTTTACCACGGTAGATTACTAGTTCTCTGCCCAAAATGGTGACAGGTTTTACTTCACCCACCCGCAGATTTCGAGAGGGTATTACCCAATACCAGCCCTCAATAAAACGCTCTGGATTATTGAAAGTTTTAGGTTTACGGGTTGAGCTAGAAGCCTGCGAGTTGAGATTCATTTTTATGGTTTCACTTGAGGTGAAGCAGTTGATCTAGAAGTAACATGAGAACTATAAAAAAACAGTTACTTTCAGTACCATGACAAACAGTTACCTAATGAATAGCTCAAATTAAATAAGCAAAATATTGGCTGAAAATTATTAAAAATGTTAAAATTATGCTAGTCAAATATCAGCTTGTGTAACCTAATATCTATTGTGAATGCATATTTTAAAAATAAAAACTTAGTAATATTTTTAATTAAAAAATTAAACTACTGAATTTGGCTCAACTCTCTAATGATTTAATAAATTAGGAAAATATGTAATAATAAATACAATATTTGGGAAAATCTGCCGTGTTAACTCAGGAGACAAAACTGCTTTTAATTGGTCAGGTAACAGATATGAGCGGAATCCCCATCAGGACAATTCGCTATTACGAGAGTTTAGGCTTAATCAAATCATCAAGACGAACAGAGGGAGGCTTCCGCCAGTTTTCATGGGATGTGCTAACTCGTCTAGGGTTCATTAAAAGGGCACAAAATCTTGGTCTTAGCTTAGAGGAGATTGGAAATATTCTTCAGGTCTATGACCAAGGACAGGCTCCTTGTGGTGAAATAAAAGAAAAGCTCGAAGACAAGCTTTTGCAAATTGATCACCAAATTAATCAGTTGTTAACTTTACGGTCTGAAATAAAGGGATTACTTTCAGGCTGGAAGAATATCGGTGACCACCATGAAGATACAATTTGTCCCATTATTCAAAATACCAGTCAGTACTGATACCAATTATTTATGAAACTGCACAAACTCAAGCTTGGTGAAGCAAGGGGATTGAGCAACTGTTTCTTGAGCAACCTCATAGGTAATCGGTATGAGTGCTGATAAATAGAAATGAAGAAAAAAGATAAAGCAATTTCTTCATTATTTATTCCGAATATTTAACTCCTAACCTCCTTAAAAAAAGGTCTAAAAGCATCTAAAAGTCTTTGATACATCACTAACGACTTTTAAAACTTTCTTTTAGGATTCAGGACTTTTATAGAGGAGAAACCACCACAACTCTATTCCAATCAATGCTAAACCACTGATCGCAACACCAACTTTCAAGCCCAAAGGTTGCTCAATATGGTGAAATTGGCTGGTTTGTTCTGGCGAGTGGGTCGGCATTTCTGCTAATGCTACACCTGATATTCCAGTGAGCAGCACTAAAGCTGTAAGACTTCCCCAAAGCGTTTTTTTACTGAACATTTCCTTAATTACCCTGAAATTATGAGATAGCTTTTGGTTGAAAGTTACGCAATCTGAGGGCGTTGCTAACAACAGAGAGTGAAGAAAGAGCCATCGCAGCGCCGGCGATAATTGGATTGAGTAACCAACCAAAGATGGGGAACAGAATTCCAGCCGCAATCGGAATGCCAATGACGTTGTAAATAAAGGCAAAGAAGAGATTTTGCTTGATATTGTTGATGGTGGCGCGGCTAAGTTGGATAGCTGTCACAATTCCTTGCAAATCTCCAGAAATCAAGGTGATATCGCTAGCTGCGATCGCAACATCTGTTCCCGTTCCAATAGCAATTCCCACATCAGCTTGTGCTAGGGCTGGCGCATCATTTATGCCATCACCTACCATTGCTACAATTTTGGATTTAGGAAATTTCTCTATCTTCCCTTGTAAAGATTGGATAATCGCCGCTTTCTGATCTGGACGCACTTCGGCAAAGATTCGCTGGATGCCAACTTGCCCCGCGATCGCATCAGCAGTTTTACGATTATCTCCGGTAAGCATTACTACCTCTAAACCTAACTTCTGTAAAGCTTTCACTACTGCCGTTGATGAAGGTTTGAGGGCATCAGCAATACCCATTACTCCTTGTAGTTCGCCATCTACAGCAATCAAAATGACTGTTTTACCAGCGGCTTCCCATGCATCTTTATACTGCTGGAGAGTTATGGTGTTAATTCCAAGTTCTGTTAACCAGCGTTGTGTACCAATTTGTACAAGCTGATTTGACACAACTGCTTGGACACCACTACCTGCGATCGCTACGAAGTTCTTTACTTCTATTAAACTCACCTCTTGAGACTGGGCGTATTTCACAACCGCTGCCGCCAAGGGATGTTCAGAATTGTGTTCCACCGTTGCTGCTAACTGTAAAAGCTTGATTTCATTACCATTAGCTGTACCGTTAACAGTCACAAAGTCTGTAACCGTGGGTTTCCCCTGAGTCAAAGTGCCAGTTTTATCTAGAACGATGGTTTGAATTTTGTGTGCTAGTTCTAAGCTGTCCGCACCCTTAATCAATATGCCATTTTCTGCACCTTTGCCCGTCCCCACCATTACAGAAGTGGGGGTAGCTAAACCCAAAGCACAAGGACAAGCGATAATTAGTACGCCTACCGTTGTCATTGTTGCTAGGGTGAGGTTGCCAGTGAAATTAAACCAAATGACGAAAGTGGCGATCGCAACGGCAATCACAGCTGGTACAAACCATCCTGTAACTTGATCTGCCAAGCGCTGAATTGGTGCTTTAGAACCTTGGGCCTGTTGCACTAGTTTGACGATTTGAGCCAAAAACGTATCATTTCCGACTCGTGTCACCCGAAACTGAAATGCACCCGCACCGTTAATCGTCGCCCCAATCACTTCATCTCCTGGCTGCTTTTTGACTGGCAAACTTTCACCCGTCACCATCGCTTCATCTACCGTCGAAATACCTGCAATCACTTCGCCATCTACCGGAATCTTCTCACCAGGACGCACTAAAATCACATCGTTGATTCTGACTTCGGCGATGGGAACATCAATTTCTCTACCATCACGGATAACTCTGGCATCTCTGGCTTGCAATCCGATAAGTTTGCGGATAGCTTCAGAAGTTTGTCCCCTAGCGCGATTTTCTAACAACCGCCCCAACAAAATTAAGGTAATGACAATGGCGGCAACTTCATAATAAATATGAGGTATCAAGCCCTGAGCAATAAAAAATTTCGGGAAAACAGTCACAAACAAAGAATATAGATACGCTGCACTTGTACCCAAAGCAATCAGCGTGTCCATCGTTGCCGTATGGCGCTTGAGGCTTTTCCAGCCATTACGGTAAAAAGATCCACCACACCAAAAGACGACGGGTGTTGTCAGCACTAACTGTACCCAAGAATTTTGCAGGAAACTTGGAATCAAGGGTAAGTTCAGCCCAGTCATCATGGGCAATGACCCCAAAAGTAGGAAAATGCTGATTACACCTCCCACCATTACCTTGAGGGAGAGTTGGCGTTGTAATGCTTGCCTAGTAGCTTTTTCAACATCATCTTCTTCAGAGAGCAATTCTTCCTGGAGTGAGTAGGAAGAGTATCCCGCAGCAGCGATCGCAGCTTGGATTTTCTCTAAATTTGCTAGAGAGCGATCGTACCTGATGGCGGCTTGTTCTGCTCCAAAGTTAACGTTGCAATCCCTTACCCCTGGTACAGAGCGAATTGCCTTTTCGATGTTGTTAGCGCAAGCGGCGCAACTCATCCCTCGAAGTTTGAGTGTGAGAGTATCCATAACTAGATGAACCACTGTGATTGATGTGGGAGGATCTTAAAGTAATTCGTAATTAAATTATTTGGGGATTTAGATCCCAACTAATTCAAGATCGCCAAGAAAGACAATTACACGCGAGTGCTTCGCCAATAATTACGAATTACGAATTACGAATTACGAATTAGTTAGCAACTGGATAGCCAGCAGCAGCCAACGCTTCTTTAATTGCTGTTTCTGATGCTTGAGTTTCTACACTGACAAGCTTGGTTGTTGGATCAGCCTGAACGCTAGCATTGGCATCGACTGCCTGAAGTGCTTTGGTGATGGTGCTTGCACAAACAGAACAAGCCATGTTGGGAACTGTGAGTTGGAGAGTCATAGATTTACGGGATAGAGTGGAAAAGCTAGCCAAACCAAAGTGGATGGCTAGGGCACATCCGTCAACAGTCAGAAATTTCTGGTTGAGAGTCGCCTTAAATTCATCCTAGACTCTCCAGTCGGCTGGAGAGTCTAGAGATTTTTAAAAGTTTTTAGCTCAACTTCAAATTTCTTTACATACGTATTACAAAAATTGCTAAAAATACAACATGCGACAAAAGACTTGTTTTCCGATGCAAGTGTGTGTTATCAAGGCTAGATAACCTGTTGTTTTCCCCACAATTCTGGGAAAATAACCCTCCGCACCACTTGAGACGCGGCTGCTGAACCCAAGTCTCCTACTCTCTTCACAACAAAGAGTCTTTTTTAAGGCTCTATTTGGAGTTTTCATGCAGCCAAAAAATTTAAAACGTCTCCTGCGTGCTTTAGAGCGGCAGGGTTTGGATGTAAGTTACAGCAATCGTACTTATTCAGTTCGTTTACTTAATTATCCTGATGCCCCTGTAGCAGAAGTGCTACTGCCAGAAGCCTTCCCGGTAGAAGCTAAGGCGTTGAAGCAGTTAGCGAATTTAGCAAGCGTCCGCCACCCATCTGGTGGATGCGTGTGTCGTGCCTGTGCTACCCCTGACTTTCACCCAGGTGATGCGGGTGTTGCCATTGGTTCAATTGTGGAAACTGTGGGTCAGGTTATCCCTGGCGCTGTCGGTTCTGACATCAATTGTGGAATGCGTCTGCACGTTGCTGATTTGACAATCGACGAATTCATGGCAAAGCGCGACCAATTCGTAGAAAAGATGAAGGGGGATTACTTCTTTGGTACGCGTGATGTGACAATGACTGCTGACGCAATGCGATCGCTATTTCAGTACGGAGTTCCCGGTTGGCTGGATGCCATGCTAGTTAAGCCTACGGGGAGTGTAGTTAAATCTGATTTACAACAACTTGCCCAAGAAAGCGAACGCATCTTCTTCGGTGGTTCAATGGATGGTGACTGGAAACTTGCACCTGAAGAATTGGTTCCCGATGCTGGACTGGTACGCGATGGCGGACTGGCAACCATTGGCGGCGGCAATCATTTTGTAGAAGTGCAGCGAGTTGATAAAGTCGAAAATCGCACCCTTGCCCACGCCTGGGGAGTGCGCGAGGGACAACTGGCTTTTATGATTCACTCTGGTTCCCGAAATGTGGGTAAGTATATTGGGGGAATGTGGCGAGATAAAGCTAAAGCGACTTGGCAAAAAGGTCTGAAGTACCCTGATTCTCAGATTTTTCCTCTCTCTACTTATTCTCACCCCGAACTTGTCGCCAGTTACCTACAAGCTGAAGCCACTGCTGCTAACTATGCCTTTGTCAATCGCCTGCTGTTAGCTGAACTGCTACGTCTGCGTTTACGAGAAGTATACAAAGATGTAGAAGCACCTCTAGTTTATGACTTGCCGCATAACATCACCTTGCCAGAAGGTCAGGGATGGGTAACACGCAAGGGCGCTTGTCCCGCTCATGTAGGGCAACCAGTGATTATTCCTGGTTCAATGGGTGCTGATTCTTATCTAATGGTGGGTAAAGGCAATCCAGCATTTTGTAATTCTGCCTCACATGGGGCGGGAAGAATTTATTCTCGTTTCGACCTCAACCGCAGGGGTGCATCTCAAAGTGAGGCGGAGCTGGGATTAACCGGGGTAGACTGCATTACCCTGCGTCAAGAACGCCGAATTGAAGAAGCACCCGCCGCCTACAAACCGATTCAGTCTGTGATTGATGTGCAGGTTGAGGCAGAAATGGTCAATATTGTAGCGCGGTTGAGTCCGGTGTTGACGTTTAAGGCGTAGCTGCTAGATAAAAAGCCCCTGGTATTAGCCAGGGGTATCCATCTTTATTCCCTGATATTAGAATCGCATCTGTGAAGCTATGGTAAATCCGTATTAATGCAATTACTGCATAATTTGGATGATAATTTTGCAATCAGCTAGTTAGATAGGAATTTACTTAGCATCATCAATGAGAGCGATGTCTACGACAGGCTATAACGCTCGCAGACTCGCTAACGCCCTTGGCGTCTCCCCTTCTCTACGAGACGCTGCACGAAGGGAGAAGACTCGTTATCGGTGTCGCTTCTTTCTCTTCACTTGCTGACAAAAAAGGTTTAGCACTCAGCTAAACCTCATATTTAGTGCTTGAGCAGACATCCCAAATTAATTTAGACTGACTTTTCTAGCAGTTCATCTTCCTATAGACTGTATCCAAATATCTTGAAAACTGATACACAATTACCTGATCAGTCATAATAAAAGGCTTGGTTAAACCAAGCCTCTATATATACCAAGCATTTACTACACCAAGATTAATTTAGACTGACTCATACTTTAGTTCATCTCTCTATAGACTGTATCCAAATATTTTGAAATCTGATATAACATTTCCTGGTTGTTTATTAAAAAAAGGTTTGGCTATGAACCAAACCTCAATAATTGCTGTGCTTAACAACGTACTAAATTAATTTAGTTCTACTCTATATTACAGATCATCATCCTAGAGGATGTGTATAAATATTTGGAAATCTGGTATTGCTTTACTTGGTAAAAACATTCACTTTTTGATTTAAAAATTGATTAAAAAATATACAAAACATCTACCTAAAGTATGAAAAAGACTTGGTTTCAAGCCAAGCCTCCATATATACCAAGTCTTTACCACATCTAGTTAATTTAGAATTAGGTTGACTTCAGTTTTCCTAGAAGATGTATACAAACATTCTAAAAGCTGAAGCTCTCCTTATCCCAAAGCTACGATGTACACACAAGTAGACCCAGAGCCACTTTCCAGGCTAAAAAGGTGGATTTCTCTCGTTCCCATGCTCTGCATGGGAATGGATTATTAGGGGCTGTCGCCTCCAGTCAGACATTAGAGTCAAAGACTCAATGAATGCATTCCCAGTCTCCGACTGGGAACGAGTCAAGCCTTATCAACCTGGGTTTTTAGGACTTGTGTGTACACCGTAGTTATCCCAAAGGGAGAGGCTAGCGCCTGCTGTAGGATGCCCGTTCCCCTAAAGGGAAGCAGCGTCTCTTTTAGGATAAGGGCTGTAGGGAAATGACTCGAAGAGGCTGGGCTATTTGCCCTTGGTCTCAGCCCTTCTCTATGAGGCGCTACTTTGCATTGAGTAATGGCTCTTTATCGCCAGATTTGAATCCCCAAGGTGGATTCTGACAATTGATACCTTTATTGTTTCTCATAAATCCAGTAGATAACAATCTCGACAAACAATTTACTTCTACTCGGATAAAAGTCTATTTTCCACTTATCTAAATTTTTAGAAAAAAACCCTGGGTATTATTCCAGGGCACATACACGTTTTTCAGGCATTAACAGGCTGAATAATAACTTTGTAAAATAGTTATTTCTACTATCCATAGAATGATACGGATATCGATCCATATATGGTAATGGTGTTTTTTTGTTGCTTGGTCTATTTATAGATGGTATTTTATAACACTAACCCAGTAGATTTTGATGATATTTACTATTCCTTTAGTACCAGGTCAAACATTCTGTAATCTGATATTAATCTCTTAGTGATATAAGGTTAGATTCAAAAATTGTAGAGTAAGTATTTTACTAACTATTTATACATTTTACTTCCTGAGTGCTACTCACGAAAAAGGCATGGCTAAAAGCCACGCCTTATATATACCAAGTGTTTACCATACCTTGCTAATTTAGAATTACTTTGATTTCAGTTCATCTGTCTATAGTGTGTTTACAAAAAATCTACAACCTGTTGGCAAGTTAATAATATATTTATTGCTATAAAAAAGATTTCTATAAACTTGGATATGAATCTGGCACCAGTGCTTTATATAATTTCTAATAAAATATACTTCATGACAACTTACTTAAATAAAAACATAGAGTGATAAGTATAATTTGTAAATTCGGTTAAGCTAGTTATATAAATAAAGGCTTGGTATTCAACGAAGCCTTAAAGGTTGCTTTAAAAGTGGTCAGATATGATTTTAGGTATCTTATTGATCCTCCCAAGCACCACTTAAAAATAGGGGGTTTTGGAGGATATAAAAACATTTAATACATCAATATAAACTTTAAAAGTATTCTCTTAGATAATGGTAAAAGTCTATCAGCAGAATTTAGATATTTTAGTTTATCAAGACATCTACCGTTAGGTACTATACAAATAGTATAGAAGCTGTTAATACACGATGATAGTAGCCATGAAAAAGGTTTAGCACTCAGCTAAACCTCCATAGAAAGCAGTTATTCGACACACCAAAATTAATTTAGAGCTACTCTAACTTCTGGTCATCTTCCTCTAGGGTGTGTACAAGAATTATAAAATCTGATATCTAGCAACATCAATAATATAGGAATTAATTTAACCCCCCTTGGATAGAGAAAAATTTAAATATATGGGATTCAAAATAAAATATATCACATATCAAATCAACATGCAGTAATGCTCTAATTTAATAAAAAATTAGTCAAATTTTTATGCAAAACTTTGATTGCATAAAACTTCAAATAATGCTGTAATTAATTCATGTTATTTCAGCTAATTAAAATCTCTTTTAAAGCATAAAAAAATAACTAAAATTAAATGTAATTTATGGAAGAATCTTCTAAAGATAATCTTGCGATCGCTAGCAAGTAGATAAACCTAAATAAACAATACTTGGTAGTAAGTAATAAAAATTTTTACCTTTGGTTCTCTAATATTCACTATGAACCAGAGTTCGTATTGATCTACTTACCAATTTTATGTAAGGTTGTGCTTTATTCAATGCCCGGCTATTGCCGTCACTCTTACCTGTAAGGTTAAGGTTTAATGATCCTGTTTGTTGATATTTTGTAGCATACAATACTAAATAAAATATCAATAATCTAGAAACAAATTTCTGCATCAGCGTAGCCTGTCGTAGACATCGCACTATGCTAAAGTAGGAAGCATCCTTTGATAAACAATCATTGTCAACAAGGAAACAATATATAATGAGCATCTGCTTCCTTTCTAGAAACTATCAAAATCAATCTCTTAGTTTGCTTACTAGTAAAAACTTATTCAATCGCCTCTGTACAAGCAATTGAGATGGTGTTGGAATTTTATTCAGTACGCCAAAACCAGTACTGAATTTAACAGTTAATAACTTTGATTACTTCCTTTATTCAGTATCTTTAAAACCTAAAACCGTACATAGGTCAAGTGATACTGTTATAAATAATCATATGATATTTCTATATAAAGTTATTATGAACATACTGAGAAATTATTCTGTAATTTTGCGTATAATCAAAAAGTATCTGCTAAACCCATCAGCTTGAGGTTTTCTTATCTCAGCTATTTTTGCATGGGTTAGAGTTATCAACTAGGCAAAAGTAAAACACAAACCAATCTTAACTAAGCACTATTTTATTGTTCGCAGGAAGCCTCGTCTGTATCTCCCAAGTAAAGACGATGACTCCTAATAAAATCTTCTGGAGAAGAGATGTATTTGGCACATTCATTCATGAGTGATGAAAAGAAGCAAAACTCTCACCAGCCTTTGATTTTGGCAGTTGAAGACCATGATGATAGTCTTTTGCTGATTAGTTATGCTCTTGAGTCAATGGGTTGTAGATTTATTTGTCAAACAGATTCTTCTGCAACGGTTCTGGTGGCTAAAGAATATCAACCAGACTTAATCTTGTTGGATATTTTGTTACCAGGTCTTAGCGGTATCGATGTTGTGCGTCATCTGAAGCAAGAACCCTTAACTTGTACAATTCCAGTAGTGGCAGTCACAGCTTTAGCTACCACGGACGATCGTGAGCGTATTTTCAAGGCTGGATTTAATGATTACATCAGCAAACCCTATATGCTTGAGGAATTAGAGGCTATAATTCGCCGTGAACTGGGAAGAAAATTCGCCCCTTACTCAGCTTTTGAGCTTTGTCAGGATTAGCAGTTAATCAGAACAATATGAAGGTGGAAGAAGTTAAATGTTTTTAGGTAGTTGGAGAGTGAACAGACTACCTTTACCTAGTTCAGAGGTAACCTGGATAGTTCCTGCGTGCGCTTCTACAATCCGGTGAGATAAATGTAGCCCTAAGCCACTACCTGAGCGTTTATTTTTGCCTTGGCGAAATCGCTCGAAAATTGTTGCCTGATCTTCAGGTGCAATCCCATATCCTGTATCTTCTATCTCAATTATTACTGAATCTTGATTTGCTTGATTAGGTGATCCTTCAAAAATACGAATTGTTATGCCTCCGGTATCTGTAAATTTGATGGCATTTGCAATCAAGTTGTTTAGCACCCGCCGTAATTCCAAGCGATCGCCCATAATAATACCAGCATTTTTACGCTGTGAATCTAAATCACTGGTATCTATTTTCAGAATCAATCCTTTTTCACTAGTTAGAGGACTGAGTTCGCTCACTACTTCTTGAGATATCTCACGTAAATCGCATACTTCCCAATTCAACGTTTTTTTACCTGCCTCGAAGCGATACACTTCTAGGAGGGTATTAACCATTTCCATCAAATTTTGGTTACTGCGAATCATAACTGCGATCGCCTGTTTCATTTCCGGCGAAATTTTGCAGAATGTTTCCATCTCAAACAAACTCAACATGCGATCGGCCGCGACTAAGGGAGTTCGCAAATCATGAGTCAGACGAGAAACAAAGTCTTCTCGTTGGCGGGCCATTTTTTGTTGTTCATCCAGACTGTGCTTGAGACGCAACAGCGATCGCACCCTTGCCAATAGTTCATCAGTATCAAATGGTTTGCGAATAAAATCGTCAGCACCAGCATCCAAACCTTCGACAACGCTGGATTCATGAAAGGCTGTAATCAACAGAATTGGAATATAACTAATTGTTGGGTTTTTCCGAATCCGACGCGTGACTTCATAACCATCTATCCCTGGCATCATCACATCTAACAAAATCAGATCGGGCGGAGATTGTTCGACTTGACGCAAAGCCTTTATGCCATCTGAAGCCAAATCAATTTCATACCCCTCACTTTCTAAAATTGTTTGAACCAAAATTAGGTTATCTCGAGTATCGTCAACTGCGAGAATCCGATAAATTCTATTATTTTCAACTACAGACATAATTTATAAATTTTTATCGTTTTTTTGGAAGTAATTTATAGTTTAAATTTAGGATATCCTATTGGTGCTTGTCTAGCTTGGGAAGATAAATGATGTGGATTTTTCGCAGAGCAAAAAATCCTGTCACCATCTAACTGCAAAGCTGGAGCATCATCTGTTATATTCGGTAATGTTATTTGACGGGGCAATTCAATTTTAAACATAGAACCGATGCCCAATTTGCTCTCAAGAAAAATTTTGCCGCCCATCATTCGCACTAGCGAATCTATAATTGCCAAACCCAAACCTGTACCTGGATATTTGCGAGTAATAGTTTGATCGACTTGTCGAAATGCTTCAAAAATACGTTTAAAATCTCTGGGTGCTATGCCAATACCTGTATCCCGAACAATAATTGCCACTCGATTTGCAGGTAGTTCCTTAACCTC
Organism: Nostoc sp. UIC 10607; assembly: GCF_047228265.1. Taxonomy (NCBI): domain Bacteria; kingdom Bacillati; phylum Cyanobacteriota; class Cyanophyceae; order Nostocales; family Nostocaceae; genus Nostoc; species Nostoc sp. UIC 10607. The sequence continues at coordinate 219,914 of NZ_JBIQNW010000005.1, forward strand.
AACCCAAATCTCGCCAAACTCTGTGAACTTAATGGCATTGGAGAGCAGGTTAATTAAAATTTGTTTGACACGAACAGGATCATTAAATACCAAACTATTTTGCAAATCGGTTTCCACTAACAATGAGAGATTTTTGGCATCAGCTAGGGAACGCATTTCACTTACAGCGAGATTGATTACCTTTGATACATCAAATATTTCCGCCTTTAAGTCTAATCGTCCCGCCTCCAGTTTGGAAAAGTCAAGCACTTCATTCAGCAGCATCAGCAAATGCTTTCCATTATTCAAGATGCGCTCAATCATATCTGCTTGCTGGTGAGTTAATTGACCGAACTTAGGACGCAGCAGTATCTGCGAAAAACCAATAATCGCGTTCATCGGCGTTCTGAGTTCGTGAGACATAGTTGCCAAAAAATGTGATTTTAGTAGTGATGCCTCCGATAGCTTGAAGTTTTGCATTTGAATCTGTTGCTGTTGTCTCTCCAATTCTTGGTTCTTACGAATGAGTTGTTCATGACTTTCTCGGAGCTGCTCTTTTACTAAAGCCGCCTGTGTTTCAGCCCGATAAATCCGAATTGCACTCCGCAATACCTGTGCCAACGTCTCTGGAGATATCCTAGACTTAGATAGATAGTCTGTAGCACCAGCTTTCAATAATTGCAAAGCAATTTGTTCATCTCCTTGACCAGTTAGGGCTACTAAAGGTACTTTAATTTCCGAAGAACGTAACTGTTGAATCAAGGTTAGCCCGTCTTGGTCTGGTAAGCGATAGTCGAGGAAAACACAATCATAGGCAGTAGTGGATAAGGCAGAAAACGCATCATGGCCATCGCCTACTTCAGACAGTTCCATCTGAACACCTGCTTTAGTCAGGGCAGCACGGACTGCCATCCGGTCTACTTCCTCATCGTCTACAACCAAAATTTTCAGCGTCTCTTCCATCGGTTTTTATTTTTGCCGCCAAACATAGGTTGATGTATATCATTTCTCTTTTGAGATTATCCAACTAAATAAAGAATATAAGATTTTCGGACATCTAAAATCTGTAACTTGATTGACTAAGACATTTCGCACAATATCCAATACTTGTTGAGCGTTGCCCTAATCTCTACAAACTTAGGAAAGGTTAAAGGCTTTAGAATATATTTAGCTAAATTTCAGTTTTCAGCTTTCACTCGCTGTTGATCTTGATTTGAGACCGTCATTACAACTCCAGAAGTTACTCTCTATTGCGGGTCAGAACGTAGTTCTTGCAGGAATATGATGCCACCCATCTTTGGCATAGTCAAATTTAGTAAAACCGGGTGTTGCTTAGTGGTAACTTCGGGATGCTGTCCGTGATTGCTGTGCAACGTTATTAGTGCCTCTAGCCCATTTCTTGCAAGGTGAACCAGATTCATAGTATTAACTTTATTGAATGCCTGCTTGACATTCATCACATCAACTTCGTTGTCCTCCATTACTAGTATGTTAATAACTCTTTTAGGCCTTTTATTGGATTAAATTCAGTCTGTTGTATCCTAAATCTGGTAAATTAACCAGAGTATTGCAATTTAACTTCTAGCAATTGACCAATGATTCTAAAACAATTAGCAATTAACAAACCGAAAACTATTGCTCTGAAGACAGCAAACATAGCTGATATAAAGTAAAATAAAATACTTTACTAAGCTTAAAACAATTGTAAATGAGTGAGCTAGCGACCGTCGTCAGCCATTGGTGAGAGTTGCATACCATTATCGTGTACCATAAGCTTGAGTGGTTTTACTCATCAGATTGCTTAGATCAGGTAAACAAGAAAGTACTACCTATACCGATTTGTGAATTTGAAGTAATCCTACCTCCTGAAATTTTGACAATTTTCGTAACGATCGCCAGACTTGTGTTAAGATTTTCCGGGCGATCGCAGTCTCGCACTGTTTGGAAAATTACCAAAACCTTCTCGTAAATTTTAGGAAGAATACCAATTTCTTCCAATCCTTTTGGTGTTAATAAGATTAGTTGTCCACTTTGATTGCTGAAGGGTTGAACTTGTAAGCCGTAAGTTGCCCACCATCTGGACATACGAGTGATTACACTTCTTAGTTGTGCTTGAATTCCTTTTGAAATTGTCCACCATCGAGCCTGACTTTTCACGTTATCTGGAAAAACCAACGCCAGACCTAAAACCCTTAACCCTACAAGGATTAAGGGAAAATTCCCAGCTTTTCTCCTTGAAGGGGAGAAATTTGCCAAATCCCGTGAAAAGTCAGACCAGCAAGCTTCCCACAAAGAACGACGAATTACCTCGTTACTGGCGATTCCACCAAATTTTAAGGCTATCCGATTTTCTTCCATGAGTATGTCTATTGGCTCCATCAATTCGATGAATCCAAAGGTTTGGTTAAAAATCGCTCGAAACCATCGTTTACTTTTTCGTAAGGCAACTTTGACTTTTTGTAATTTGTCCATTTTTGTAAGCTTTTTTGAAAGCTTTATACAAGAAAATAGTAATTAACTAATGGAACATGGCAACTGAAAGCTGAATTTTGAGCAAGGGAGGAGTAATTTGGCATTCGTCTCAATATTTCATACTTTTTATGCAAGTATCCATATATCTCCAGCTAGATATGTCCTCTATCTAAATATAAAAAAGTAGGATATTTATTATTTCTATCGGTGGATGCAGAGAGGTTGAAATATCATCTATCTTTGGTTTGGGAAAATATAGAGATAGTGCTTACAAAAGGTAATACTTTGAAAGATGCAAACAGCATAAGAGCGAGTGTAGCGATGAATGAAATTAGCATTATTTTAATTGAAGATCATGACTTAACGCGAATGGGGCTACGAGCGGCATTACAATCCCACAGCGCCTTGAAAGTAATTGGCGAAGCGGCAAATGCTACCCAAGGACTAAAACTATTGGAAACGGCAAAACCAGATGTAGCTGTTGTAGACATCGGTTTGCCTGATATGGATGGCATTGAACTCACCCGTAAATTCAAACGCCACCAAGCTGAAACTGGGCAGACCGGAACCAAGATTCTCATCTTGACAATGGATCACACAGAGGATGCTGTACTTGCAGCTTTCGCGGCGGGTGCTGATTCTTATTACATGAAAGAAACAAGTATCAGTAAATTAACTGAGGCAATTCAAGCAACTCACGGCGGTAATTCTTGGATTGATCCGGCAATTGCCAACGTGGTATTGCGGAAAATGCGGCAAGGTATACCTGGAGAAAGCCAAAGTTCTGACAAACCGAAGACTGTAAAAATCGAGGCACTAGCGTCAGAATACGAGCAAGTTTTGGAAACATACCCCCTAACTCAACGGGAATTGGAAATCTTAGAATTGATTGTAGCTGGGTGTAGCAATGGGCAAATTGCCGAGAAACTCTACATTACAGTTGGTACTGTAAAGACCCATGTTCGTAATATTCTAAATAAATTATGTGCCGATGACCGTACCCAAGCTGCTGTAAGAGCTTTACGTTCTGGGTTGGTGGCTTAAGGAACTGGGGATGAGGGAGCAAGGGGAGCAGGGGGAGAATAACTAATGCCCAATGCCCAATACCCCTTCAACCCAACCGTTCCTGCAAGCAATCAGCAATCCGTCGTGCTGCTCCCGATTTTCCCATGCGTCGCACACCATTTTCGGCGATAATTTGCAAAATATCAGGATCTTTGAATAGGGACTGTACAACCTTCGCAACTTCTGCTGGCTGCTCGACTAAAATCAAAGATGAGCCTAAAAGACGACTTTGAGCTTCTGCAAAGGCAGAATTATATTGGGGCCCATTACCGGAAATTGCGATCGCAGGTTTCCCCAAACCGATAAACTGTTCTGTGGCTGTACCTGCCATTGCGATCGCTATATCTCCCAAATGCAAGCAATCATTATAGGCTTTTTGTGTCAACAGTAAATAAGCATTCCTTTGTTTAAATGTCAAGATATTTGGGTCAGCAATTTGGATAGGACATGCTGATTCAGTGCGCCAGCCTTGGGATTGCACACTTTGGGATAAAATATTAGAGTCTAAACCCGGAGCGATCGCACCTAAAAACACCACTGTGCCAGAAGTGTAAAATACCGAATCTCGCTCTTGGAAACTTGCCATCAACGCAGATACGGCAATCATAATTGTTTCCCAGTTGCTGTATGCCTCCGGTGGACGGGAACCAGGAAGAAGAGTCACCATGAAAGGCCGAACTATCTCTTGCTGTTCACTATCCTGACTATAAAATTGTTGGCGTGAAAAGGTCGGTTCTAGACCATCCATCATGGGATTACCCAAATTAAAAGCTGGAATTGGCCATTGTTTTAATGTTTCCGTCGTCAGCGCATCTCTAGGAAACACCGCCTTACAACGGCGACGACTCATTAACCAACGTTCCCAAGGATGGTAAACTGAACCGGAAAAGTTTTCCCAACGCGCATTTTTAGATTTCCGTGGTAATAATCCAGCTTCATCCCGCACATAATATTCAGATTTCGCCGTACCAACAAAAGCATAATTAGCGCCACTGAAAGTTGCAAACAACAGCGGGACAATATCTCCCACAGCTAAAATCGCTCTTTTATTACCTAATTTTTTTTGAGAACTCACCCAACGGCGGACAGCTTTAATCTGGCTGAGGGTAAGTTGCAATAAACCACCGCGGACATCGCGCACTAATTGGCGGTTATCCATATAAATAAAGCCGCCAGAAGGCATAGTGCGGACTGAACCAATGAGGGGGATATCCAACTCTTGGTAAGCACGTCCTTCACCCACCAGAGGTAAAGCAAATATCTCTGGTGGGTTTGATTGTCGTTGGAGTTCTTGCAAAATCCGAACTGCAATCATATCTTCCCCATGACCATTACTTAATACAAGTAACCGCAAAGGAGAAGTTGCAGCTTGGGAGTTAGAACCTAGAGATGATCGAGATACATTACTCATAAGAAACAAAATATCAAAATTAACTGTCTGTTGGGGTAAGAGGTATAAATAGGGAAATCGGCGAAGAAGCTGGAAGTTAGTATTATCCCTATTCGCCAGCCTCACTACAACTAACTCCCAGTTAATTAGGTTAAATATTATGCGAGTTTCTGCTACTGCTATTTTTACTTTAGCTACTTTAGCTGCTGCCAATATTACTCAGCAAGCAACTGCTGCACCGACTAAAACCGTTACTCCAACTGCAAAAGCTGGTAACTTGGTAGTGCCGATTATTGAAGACACTCCCGCACGGGTAGAGACAATTGCTTCTCCAGAAACTATAGTTGCACAACAATTTTCCCAAAATCCCGTCGCCGTGCAAACAGGTGCAAACAAAAATTCCACAGTAGTCTTAAAGTCAGCAAAAGAGTTAATTTCCCAAGTCACCCCCCCGATTTCCCCTGCTCCCTCATCTCTCAAAACCCCTAATACTGAAAGCAATTTAGTAGTCACAGCTACAGATGTACAGGTAGTGGGAGCCAATCAAGAATTGCAGGATATCATTCGCAAAGTCATTAAAACTCAGGCGGGTGGAGAAACCAGTCAAAGCCAGCTACAAAAAGATGTAACTGCAATTTTGGATACAGGTTTATTTAGCAATGTCAGTGTAAATAGCTTTAGCACACAGGCTGGATTGAATGTAGTTTATCAAGTGCAACCGGTGATTGTGCGATCGCTGCAATTATCTGGCGCTAAAGTACTTACTTACCAAATAGCCCAACAACGTTTGCAATCTCAAATTGGAACCACCATCAGTCCTGCTGGACTTCAGCAAGCAGTAGCACAAATTAATAAGTGGTACGCCGATAATGGTTATAACTTAGCACGGGTGTTATCAATTAAACCCAATTCTCAAGGTATTCTCACTGTGAATGTCGCTGAAGGCTTGGTGAGTGATATCAAGTTTCGCTTTGTCAACGACGAGGGCAAAACTTTTGATAGCAAGGGTAATCCTGTGGGAGGACGCACCAAACCAGATTTCCTGCAACAGCAACTCAAGCTAAAACCTGGACAAATATTCCAAGAAAATGTAGTTAAACAAGACATACAACAGCTATATCGGACTGGTTTATTTGAGACTGTGAATGTTGCCTTAGAAGGAGATGCGACCAAACTAGATTTAGTTTACCAACTCAAAGAAACTGGGGCGCGTGGTGTTAACTTGGGTGGTAGTTACAATGCTGATCAGGGATTAACAGGCACAATTAGCTATCAAGATCAGAATGTCGGCGGTATTAATGATACTTTAGGTGTGAATCTTGCTGTAAGTAGCCGAGACTTGCAGTTTAATAGCAAATTTATCAGTCCCTATCGGACAACTAACCCCGATCGCTTGGGGTACACTGTGAATGGTTTTCGTAATCGGGAACTTTCGGAAACTTTTGATGACAAGATTACGCTAGCTAACGGCGACAAAGTGCGGGAAGGTCAAATTGGCGGAAGTTTCAGCTTACAGCGACCAATTGACGACTGGAACACCTCTTTAGGATTAAACTATACCCAAACTAGTATTCGCGATCGCCAAGGTAATATTACTCCAACCGATGCTCAAGGCAATCCCCTATCTGCGAGTGGAACTGGCGTTGATGACTTAACTACCGTATCCTTCACCGCCACCAAAGACCAACGAGATAACGCCACCAATCCAACTCAAGGTTCCGTTTTGAGTTTGAGTACAGAACAATCTGTGCCCATCGGTCAAGGTAATATTTCCCTAAATCGCCTCAAAGCCAATTACAGCCAATATTTGCCAGTGCAGTTATTTAACACCAAACAGCCACAAGTATTTGCGGTGAATCTGCAAGCTGGTACTGTTATTGGTAATTTACCACCCTACGAAAGCTTTAACTTGGGTGGTACCAACTCAGTACGCGGTTACGATTCTGGAGATGTAGGGAGTGGTCGCAGTTATGTGTTAGCTTCCGCAGAATATCGTTTTCCCGTCTTACCAATAGTAGGGGGTGTATTATTTGCCGACTTTGCCTCAGACTTAGGTTCTGGTGATACTGTATTGGGAGATCCAGCAGGTGTGCGAGACAAACCAGGTTATGGTTTTGGTTATGGGGCTGGAGTGCGATTAAATTCACCACTAGGCTTAATCCGGGCTGACTATGGCATTAATGACCAGGGAGAAAGCAAGGTGCATCTAGGCATCGGGCAGCGATTTTAAGAGAATTGTTTCTATGTTTGCCATCAGCGATTGAATACTTCTAAGGTAAAGCTTGTAAACCCAGATATATCGAAATGGCGAATACCTCGCAGCAATAAAGTAGAATTTACCAGCCATTCTGTCACCAGAAAAAATTCTGTTTCACTCTCTATATATTTTGGGATACTGATTGATACGCCATCTTTCAAGCACAAGGTGAGATAATTCTTATTTAAATCTTCTAGTTGTATCCATGAAGTTGAAACTGCGGGTGACACTATACACTCAGGTGACATTTTGGTAATTATTCCTTGCCAACCACTTAATTCATTTGCAGGAGGTAGAGCAGGTTCTTCGACTTGACTTCCCAAGTGTTCAGAAATTATCAGAATATCTAAAGTACCATTTTCGTTGTATCTGGCAACTGCACTCCTACGCCTATCTTGATGCTTAAAACCAGTCTCAAAAAAGAACACTGAGCCAGATTTTACTTCTTGAGAACCCCATGAAAAACTATCGCTCAAATGAAGCGATCTTATGTGAGGTTTTTTATGTGGGCCATAGGTTTCTAATTTGTTTGTTCCATCAGCATAAGTAGAATAATTCTGATGATTCATTTCACTTCCATCACTGCTTAAATGGAAACTTCTGACACATTGATGAGAGCGAATTAATTCGCCCTCCAAATTGTAAACGTTCCAAGTTCCATGCCAGTCTCCAATATGACTGCAAAAATTTTCCCAGTTTTGCAGTTGGGCGTTTGTTATGGTGTCTGAATTCATTGCTAGCTGTTGTCTAGATTGTTATTTGCTATCAACAGTAATAATCATATAGGAAGCCTAAATAATATGTTAAAAATTTTAGGTAATATTAGGTTAGGTAGCTCTTTGGGATTGTAGCAACTAGCATGTAAAGTCGTACTTTCTCACTGATATCACGGACGTGGGACACAGCTTGAGCCTGTTTGCTCCTTTAGGATTTCTTGTCTCTCGCGTTATCCTATGAAAAAGATAAAACTATTGCGATCAGGGGAAGGTTTTCCCGCTTAGGGAATTCCAACAACTAAATCATCCCGTAAGATAGACAAGCGAAAACCCTGCCCAAAAATATGGGAAGATTTTTTGGAAATTCCCCAAGATTCAAAACTCGTTATTTATCTGCTCACTCAGGACTCAGAAATCAGGACTCTTTATGTTAGCAGGCACAATTTTGCAGGATGGAAAATATACCCTAATTCAAGAAATAGGGCGGGGTGGCTTTGGCATTACGTTTAAAGCTACGCATCACTACTTAGGTCAGGAGGTAGTGATGAAAACCATCAATGAACGGCTGCGACAACATCCTGATTTTGCGAAATTCGAGCGCCAATTCCAAGATGAAGCCAGACGATTAGCTACGTGTATCCACCCAAATATAGTTCGAGTCAGTGACTTTTTTGTGGAAGCTGGACTGCCTTACATGGTGATGGAATACATTCCTGGCGAAACCTTGGGAGACGCATTTGTATTACCAGGGATACCTTTACCTGAAGCCACAGCAATTCATTACATCCGGCAAATTGGGGCAGCCTTGCAGGTAGTACATAACAATGGTTTGTTACATCGAGATATCAAGCCAGATAATATTATCCTTCGTAAAGGAACCCAGGAAGTAGTACTGATTGATTTTGGCATTGCTAGGGAATTTAATGGCGGCGTGAGGCAGACTCACACGGGCCTGGTTTCTGAGGGCTATTCTCCAATTGAGCAGTACTTGACGCAAGCGCCGCGCACACCCGCCACGGATGTTTATGGTTTAGCCGCAACCTTGTATGCACTGTTAACAGCCCAAGTTCCTATGCCAGCATTATTGCGAGATCGCGAGCAAATGCCTTCCCCCCGCGAACTACAACCACACTTGAGTGCTTCTGTCAATCAGGCCGTAATGCGCGGTATGGCGGTAGAGTCTCGTTTTCGGCCAGCGACAGTTGCTGAATGGTTACAACTGCTACCTGGAAATGGGGCGAATATGACACCGCAAGCCTTACCCACTTATGCAGTGCCAACTGTCAATTTATCTGCCCAACAGGCAGCAACTTTAATTGGGAAAACTGCCCAAAATCGCATTCATAAACCATCTGCGTTGGCACAGCCCAACCCAGACATCACCAAGGAAAATGTACTAACAAAAAAACTGGGGTCATCTAAAATATTTATAAGTTTAGGTGTAGCCCTGGTTGCTGCTACAGCAGGTTTTGGCATCACTAGCATCTTACCTAAATCTCAGCCGCAGCCAACCGCAAAGCCGCTTTTTGAACAGCCAACTCAAGAACCAGCCGCGAAAGTACCTAGCCTAGAGAATGGTGAAGAGACTAACACCACCTCAAGAACCGAACCAGCATCTGTTTCTAATTCCAAGCAGCGTCGGCGTAATCGTCGTTCTTCCCCACAAGAAACTCCCAGCAGCCCTACACAAGAATCACAACCCGGCGATTTGGAGCAATCCACACCTTCACCTAGCGTTTCCCCCACACCCTCGCTAGTCGAAAAACTACGGGCTATCCGTTCATCTCGTAACGCTTCCCCCACACCATTGCCACCAAAGAACTTACCCACTTCTAATCAGAATTCTGCTTCCCCTCAACCGGTGATTCCGTCAAATTCTGTGGTTATACCAGCAGTACCACCGACAGAATCTAAACAGTCAGATCCTTCTGCTGTAGTAGTACCAACACTGGAAAAGCAAAATTCTCCGACTGATAGTCAACCCCTGAATGAGCAGAAATTTCAGGAAAAGCTAGAAGATGATAATAATTAGTCAATTAGTCAATTTTAGATTTTTTCTTCAATATAAAATCCAAAATTTAGAATCTACAATTGAACGCCTCTTGCCAATATAAGAGCATCTTTTTCTAGTTTCACCTTTGGCTAAATTATTTAAGCTTCTGTACAATAACTTCCCCTTTCTTATTAATCTTCAACGGATTTTTGGGAAAAGCTTGATTATTCAAATAACGCATAAGTTTCACAGTCTGAAAACGCTGATCAATTTGAGGGATTCCCTGCCGATCCATCCGCACAGGCATAATTTTACTTGATACCAAATCTCCCGCAGAGTTAAGTTTGACTTCTAGAATCATAGAGTCACCCGTCTGGGCATTTGTAGATAAAGTTCGATATCCCAAAAAGTTTCCTAAAGAATAGGCGATGATTTTTCCTTTGTAGATTTCCATCGCTCTCGGAACATGAGGCCCATGTCCTAGTACTAAATCTGCTCCCGCATCAATCATGTTTCGAGCAAACTTGATCGAATTACCTCGGTTTTCTCCATAAAAAAACTCTGTCTGATTCTTAACATGTAGTGCCCCCGTTCCTTCGGCTCCAGCGTGCATCGATACTACTACAATGTTGGCCTTATTTTTAGCTTCTGTTATGAGTGCTTGGGCTGCTCCTAAATTATGAATGGAATTATACATTTCATAAGGAGAAAACCCGACCATGGCCACGGGGATATTGTTAGCTTCTAAATAGAGAATTTGATTTTTATGACCTAATGTTGAAATGCCTACAGCCTCAAGATTTTTCTTTGTATCTTTGAACCCTACCGGGCCGAAGTCCATTGCATGGTTATTCGCCATATTAAACACATTAAAACCAGCTTCAGCAAATAGCTGGGCATATGCAGGTGGGGAACGAAAGGCAAAGACTTGTCCTCGACTAATATCTTTGGCAGTGTAGGGATAATTAGTTAAGCTACTTTCAAAGTTACCAAACAGGATATCAGATCCTTGCAAGTGAGTTCTCACTGCCTTTGGTAATAATTGATCTCGAAACCGAGGTAATCTATGGTTAGGGAAATTAGTGCCGGGAATAATATCTCCAACGGCTTTGATAGTAATAGTGTCTGGAAAGGTTTGTTCTTCTGTTGTTGATGGCGTAAGTTCAGGGATAGCTAATGGAAATTGCACAGGCTCAGTGGGTGTAGTCGCAGCGTTTAATCGCTGTGATTGCCCAAGCCGGATAACGACTCCTATACTAATGCCCAGATATAAACAGATGCTGATAAAACTAAATGAGAGCACTCTCGCCATGCTGCGATTTGCCATCGTTCACTCCTCACACAATGGCATTAGTTTATCCCAAAAATCTATACTAACGGTGTATATTTTAGTGTAGTTTGGGTAACATTTGGCTAAGTAAATACTGAAGTATAATCTCGTATACTTGCAAATAATCATACCTGCCAGCTATGAAGCCAAACATTATCGCTTTGTCCAATTCTTTAGAAATCTTTTAAACGGAGAGGGGGGGATTCGAACCCCCGTTGGGTTTCCCCAAAACGCATTTCGAGTGCGTCACCATGAACCGCTCGGACACCTCTCCAGTTATATTATTCACACATTTGAGTATTCAAATGGTATGAAGTAAGGTAAATTTTACCATATTTCCTATACTACTATAACATTATCGCTTTATCTGCGTAACGGAATGCTTCGGGAACGCCCAAGCCAAAGACATTTACCATCATCGTGGTTACTGCAATTACCTAGTGAGTCAATGACACCCACAGATGTATTTATATAGAGCCATGAAAAAACTGTCTGAACTATTGAACGGTGATATACTTAAAAAATTCACTCGGTTCTAGTAGAGGTCAGCCACTAGAGGAAACGGGGAAAGTCCGGTGTAAGTCCGGCGCTGTCCCGCAGCTGTGATGAGACTTATGTCTCAGAGTCAGAATGCCCGCCGAAGTTGACTTATAAGTTCTACACGTCTGCGAGGTACAGATGAACAAAAGTATAAATATTTCTACTATTAGTCAGTCTCACTTCTTTAAAGAGCCAGAGATTCGCTACAGATTATGGCTTGCTACGAGACGATAGACAGTTAATTTATGGTATAAATTGCACCTCTAAGTGTAGCTATCAATTGTGCTAGTTTTTCTAGGCATAAGTATTGGTACTACTAAGCTGTTACGCATTTAATTTGTACATTTACCTGATGACTGATGACTGATGACTGTTAACCGTCAACAATCAACAGTTAACGACCATCAAGAGTGTTTATATACTTTAGACGCGCATCAGCTTAGTTGATTGTTGCTAATACAACTATTTTCATGTAAATAGCTCACGCTGTAAGGGGATGGTCAACTTAGAGCCAGAGCAAAATGCATGAGTGCTTGTAACCATTCTTGTGTTATTGCGTTTACAGCAGAAGGGAAATCAACCTATCTGTTTGGCGATTTACCCGTTGATGGCTGTGCATCTGCTGTACTGGAATGTGCAAGTCAATATTACACAAGTCTAATGGTTTACTGTCTTGCTCAGAACAACCTGAACCTTTGAAAACGGGTATTTTGGCAAAGATTCCACCACTAAATAAGTGGGCAAAATTAAACATAAGTTGTTGTAAAGTTCTATAGGAGGAAGCAAATGCGACCGGAAAAGAGTATCTGGCAAGGAAATTTTGGCTACTGGCAAAACAGCTTTATTCACACTAATCTGCTGGTAATAGGTTACACAGCATGGAAAGGATTTCAGTCATTTGGGCGGGGGGTTGTAATTTGTGATGTTGATACTCAAGTTACTCATCCTTCAATTACAAGTCTCGATACGGTTCCCTTCACCCTCCAATTTCTTCCTTGTGATCTGATTGGGTTTTATTTGCGATCGCGTCAGAGTTGTGGGACAATCTCGCAATCAATTAGCTCATCAATGATTTCATCCATCCTCTCAGCAGTTGCAACATACAATCCCCATCAAGATATTCTTCTGGTGCTAAAGGCTGATCCTCAAATTGAGGTCAATTTCTTACACCAGCTAAAAATTACTCCACCCGATTGCTACGAACAAGTTTGCAAACGTTGGGAAGAATTTCAACCAAGCTTAATGCCTTAAAACTTAGCCTCAATGCAAAAACCAAAATCAATCAACATTTCCAAACCAACTCGCTACCAAAATGCGGCGATAGATTATTACATGGGACTCACAGATTCCTCTTATCTGCATTACGGGTATTGGGAACCACTACCTACTGAGGGTGAGGAATTGACCCTAACTCGCCTGCGTGTGGCTCAAGAAGCCTATGCAGCCAAGCTTTTGAGTTTTATTCCAGAGGGAACCAAAACTGTGATTGATGTAGGTTGCGGTATTGGTGGTAACGCAGCATATTTGTGCGATCGCGGCTTTATTGTTGAGGGATTAGCACCCGATGCACTCCAACAAGAGAAGTTTATCAAGAATACGAACGGGCAAGTGCCTTTTTACTTAACCAGATTTGAAGATTTTCACACCTCACACTCCTATGACCTAGTTCTGTTCAGTGAAAGTAGCCAATATATTGCTGTTGGCGATTTGGCTCAAGGTGCAGCTCGTTTATTAAATAGTGGAGGCTATTTATTGCTTGCGGATATGATGCGCTCTGATGCTGGATATAGAGAGGGCATTTTTTCTAATTGTCATGTCGCTAGTGAGCTTCAGGCGGCCTTGCAACAGGCTGGATTCAAGTTAATTAAGACTGAGGACATTTCCACCCAAGTTGCACCAACGATTGACTTGTGTGTTGATAACTTTCGAACTTTTGGGCTAACTACCGTTAAATATATTGCAGATTTGGTAGCGATCGCAGTCCCACCATTACATGCGATCGGTCGTTTAGCATTCAAACGCTGGCTGGAAAAGCCCATTGTCGAAGGGTTAGCAGCACGCACTATTTTTGATAGCCATCTCTGTTATAAAATCGAACTCTGGCAGTTATCAATTCATCAGGGGAATTGAGTGTTTGAGCTTAAATTAACACCACTCTCTACTCCCCATTCAATTTGAATTCTAAATTTTTGCTTTAGTTATGAAATCGCTTGCACAAGAAGCAATCCTAAACACTGACAATGTTCAAAAGTGCGATGCCAAATAGACCGTCGTAGACATTGCTTCTTTAACTGTCAAGGTATCATGTAGTCGAACATTATGGAGCATACAGCTTGAGGTTTTGCATGAAAGTAGCAGTCTTCAGTACAAAAGTCTATGATCGGCAGTTTTTATCAGCTGCAAATTCTCCCACCCAACACGAATTAGTATTTTTTGAACCCCGTTTAAATCGGGATACAGCTATCCTCGCCGCCGGATTTCCGGCGGTTTGCGTATTTGTGCATGACCAGGTTGACGCGCAAACTTTAGAGCTTATAGCCTCACGGGGAACTAGGCTGGTTGTCCTTCGCTGTGCAGGGTTTAACAATGTAGACTTACAAGCCGCAGCGGACTTAGGAATTACCGTTGTCCGTGTTCCCGCCTATTCACCATATGGGGTAGCAGAACATGCTGTAGGATTAATTTTAAGCCTGAATCGCAAAATTCATCGTGCCTATAACCGTGTCCGAGAAGGCAATTTTTCTCTAGATGGACTATTAGGATTTAACTTGTATGAGCGCACAGTCGGGATTGTCGGTACCGGCAAAATCGGTCTGATTTTAGGACAGATTATGAAGGGGTTTGGCTGTGAACTACTTGCCTATGACGTTTATCGCAATCCAGAATTGGAGGCGCTAGGTGGAAAATATGTAGAACTACCTGAGCTATTTGCCAACTCGGATATTATCTCCCTGCATTGCCCCCTGACTCCCGAAACGCATCACTTGATTAACGCTGAGGCTATAGAACAGATTAAGTCAGGCGTGATGCTAATTAACACTAGTCGAGGAGCGCTAATTGATACCCTAGCAGTGATTGAGGGATTGAAGTCTGGCAAGATTGGCTATCTTGGTGTAGATGTCTACGAACAAGAATCGGAATTGTTCTTTGAGGATTTGTCTGGCGAAATTATTCAAGATGATATTTTCCAACGTCTGACGACGTTCCCCAATGTACTCATTACCGGACATCAAGCCTTTTTTACATCAGAAGCTCTCCGCAATATTGCAGAAACAACTTTTGCTAATATTGCTGATGTTGAACAGGGTCGTTCCTGTCCAAATGAAATTCGCGCTCAAGCGTCAGCTTAGGTAATGCTTGGCGATCGCAATTTTAACTAAAATCACCAGTCAATCCTCATCATCGGGTAGATTCTCCATTTCCTCAATAATTAGCGTCTGAAAATCTTTGTCACAATGATTATGCAGATGAACCGCAGCAGCTAAAAGTTCTGCGAGAATTTCAGCTTGTTGGTTAACAGTTAAACTAGGTAACTGTAACTGGTTAACTAAGGCTTGTACTTTTAGGCACTCTATACCTAATTCAGCAATCAAAATACTGAGGGTTGAATTGGTGACTGCAAGAGGGCGATCGCTAATCTGCATTTTTATTGTCCTAATCTTTTACGCGCTTGTTGGATTGCCTTGTCAAAAGCACGAATCTCTTTTTCCCAATGCTTAATCAAACCTTCGTCAGGAAAACTCTTCTCTGATTCCAGTCTAATCTTTTCTTGATGTTCAGTAATTCTTTGAGCTAAAGATTCAATCACCTTTTGATGGTGCTTCTTACTCATTACTCCGAACGATAGGCAACACGGAGACTTTGGACTAAAATCACCAGAGATGCGATCGCCATCAACCCGCCCCAAAACCAGTAAGGTAATAGCAAATACTTTTGCATTTGCGCTGTATCAGAGAGTCCAAGGGAACCAGCAGAACTACTAAATAGATAATCAAGTTGATGGAACGTACTTACACAAGCTTGTACACCCAGAAATTGAATGGCAAACCCTTGTGCCCAACGAGGCGCTTTCAGAGCAATACCCAAGATTATGAAACCCAGCAAGGGAATTGCTACCAATCCAAACGGGGAACGTACCCAAATTAATGTGGAAAATAGCAAAAAACTGCCTAATATTTTCAAGCTCAGGGTAGCTATTTTAAAACTGCGAGAAGCCAGAATCAAAGCTGCACCGGCAAGAGGCGGCCCCATTGGGCCTGCTGCTGCAACCATTGCCGGGCCAATTGGCCCCAATGACGACCGGATGCCATAAGTTGCGACACCGGAACCATTGCTAAAAATCTGTAATTTCTGAAACTGTCCCCCTAATAGGAGTGCCATTAAGCCGTGACCCATTTCATGAAACCAAGTTGCCAGGATCGTAAATGGATATAAGATATAATCACCTCCTGGTACTTGCCACAGTAAAGCAGTTGCGATCGCTGCTGCAATTAGCCACGTTAGCCCCATGCGTTCAACAACTGGCGGGGCTTCTTTGGTAAGCAAGGGTTCAAAATTTTTGCTTGGTTCCCTCATAGGTCGCTCTATTTTAGATTTTAGATTTTAGATTTTTTGGAAAATTCAAAGTTTAAAATTGACATGTATTTTATCTATCCTAATGTACTTAAACTTATAAGCATTTAAATTACATATAGTCAATAGCTAAAATACTTGCTGCGCTTGGATTTATTTTTTAATCTTTAATTTCTGATTGAGGTAATGCAATTGCTGAACAATGCAACAATTTGCACCTCGAAGCGACGGCTGTAAACTATGGCGCTATCAAGAACAACATAGTTATCCGTCGCTTGTTTGATGCAGTTCACTTGTTTCTCCTCCAAAAGGGATGCCGGAGGATGGGCAAAAAATGCTTAGGCTGATGTCACACAATTGATAGAGAATCAGTTAAGCAAGTTGAAAAAGGAATGTCATTAAGTCTCCTTTACCCAAGCTGATGCGATCGCCTGGTCGCAAACGATGACGATTCCCTGGTAAAAGCGGTGAATTATTAATGTAGGTACCATTAGAACTTCCCACATCCTCTACATAATGAGCATCTCCCTCGACGCGAATATCTGCATGAATCCGCGAGACAATTTCTGAATTAGGAAATCCTGAAACATCTATATCTGGGGGAATCCGGTCATTGGGCTTGCCGATATGAATCACAGAGAGATTTTGCGGCAATTCAATTAACCGATCAGTTTGAACGTGGATTAACCGCGCTGTGACCTGCTGCAATTGCGTTCTGGCAACTGTTGCAGTTGGTGCTGGTGCGGCTGGTGGAGGTACTTCGGCTTCAGAGGCTGGCGCTGGTTCCAACGGTGGTGGAGTAGGAATACTTTGTCCAGAGACTACGGGTTGAGTTGCGACTATTGTCGGTGGCTCTGGGGGGTTGCTTTCTGTAGTAGATACCTGTGGCGGAGCTACTGGGGGAGCTGCCACCTCTGTTGCTGGTAAAGATGAGATGGGGGGATGGGAGTTAGTAGAACCGCTCATTCCCAAAGCATCTGGTTGTAAAAGTTCTAACAGGGGATCGGGTGGAACTAACGGCGGTACTTCCACAGGATTATCGGGAGTAACTGTAACAGCTGCCGCAGTATGAACGTGTGGAACTCCTGCGGAGTGAAGGTTATAGCCACACTGACCGCAGAATGCAGCATCTGCCTGCACAGTTGCTCCACAACTGGGACAATTAGTAGTCGCGGGTAACGGTGTATAGCAAGCTTCACACTGGACAGCGCCGTCAGGGTTGGGATGATTGCAATTAGGGCAGACGATCATCGATATTTAGCCTTTGTTCAAGATCATCATAAATATAGGTAGGACTGGCAAGCAGAAGGCGGCCCTAGCTTTAGATTCTAGCAATTACTGCTGATGGAACGGTTAGAATGATTCGTAATTGAGAATTCGTAATTCGTAATTGCTTTACACATAAATGCCCTGGTTTAGAGCCACAAATGTGTTTTTTTATGTTCCATAACCAAGGTTAGTTGCTTTAAAACCTTGATGAGTTAATTACGAATTACGAACTACGAATTACTAATTACCTAGTCAATGTTGGAGTTCCAAACCTGCTGCTGCATCTAACAGCCACCAAAGTTCTCCTTGGGGCTGAATTAAGCGGGATGGATAAGTGAAGTCATCGGCTACAGGTGCAAAGACTTGCGCCAAAGCTGGTCGTTTATTAGCACCAGCAACCAGAAAAATCACGCTGCTCGCGGCGTTGATGAAGGGGTATGTGAAACTTATCCGGGGATTTCCGTCTTTGTTACCCACGGTAACTAGGCGATCGCGTACTTTGAGAGCCTCTGTGTGGGGAAACAAAGATGCGGTATGTGCATCATCACCCATTCCTAGTAATACTACATCCAACGCGGGAAACTCGACCCCAGAAGAATTGAAAAATTCTTTGAGATGTTGTTCATACTTAGCAGCAGCCAGTTCTGGACTGGCTTCCAAGGTTGGTACGGGGTGAATGTTAGCTGCTGGGATGTCAACATGATCTAGCCACGCACGACGCGTCATCAGTTCATTGCTATCGGGGTGATCTGGTGCTACGTAACGCTCATCCCCCCAGAATATATGAATTTTATCCCAAGGCAGTTTTTGATTTGCAATCGCTTCGTATAACGGTTTAGGTGTACTGCCACCAGATAAGGCGATGGTAAACCGCCCCCGCTGTTCAATGGCAGTTTCTAATTTGGACAGAATTAATTCTAGCGCTCGTGCAACCAGCGCTGTCTGATCCGGTAGAACTTCAACGGTTTTGTTCATGGCTTCATCATTATATTGCTGGCTTCCAGCAATACAATACCGAACTTATTACAATCCTCCTTTTTAACTTTTGAAACATTTAACATCGTGGATTAGGTAGGCTATAAAAACGTAGACGCTCCTTATCACCTTCAACGGTAAATTGTCAGTAGTCAGTCGTACTAACTACTAACTGCTCTCATGATTATTTTTATTTACACCCAGTTACTTGATACTTTGTTGATTAACGCCACAGAGGATACATTTATTAATTCTTATTAAAAATTAATAAAACTAATTAATCACAAAGAGTGCTTCCCAGTCAGCGATCGCTTCGCGTTGGGAAATTAACAATTCCTGAATTCCTTTTTGGGCGACATCTAGCAGCTGATCCAACTGAGTGCGGCTAAAGCTGCCTTCTTCGCCTGTTCCCTGGACTTCAATGATTCCCAAATGTTGATTCATCACCACATTAAAATCTACGGTTGCAGCCACATCTTCGATATAATTCATATCCAAAAATGGCTCTCCCTCCAGTAATCCTACGGAAACTGCTGCTACCTGTCCACACAGAGGCGATCGCTCTAACACACCCTCCTGCAACAATTTAGAAATCGCATGAGCCAACGCCACAAACGAGCCTGTAATAGCTGTTGTCCGAGTTCCAGCGTCTGCTTGCAACACATCAGCATCCACAGTTAGCGTGCGTTCTCCCAGTGCCTCAAAATCCACTGCTGCGCGTAAGCTACGTCCAATTAAACGTTGAATTTCTTGCGTCCGTCCAGATAATTTCAATAATTCCCTTTCTTGCCGTTTTTGGGTGGCAGATGGTAGCATTCGGTACTCAGCAGTTAACCAGCCTTTACCAGTTCCTTCGAGAAACTTCGGAACCCCCTTATTAACGCTAACAGTACAAAGTACCTGAGTATCACCGCATCTTGCAAGAACAGAACCGGGGGCAAAGCGGGTGAAACTGGGGTAAAAGCTGATCGGACGTAGTTCGTAAGGATGACGACCGTCAGGACGCTGCCAAGCCATTGGAGTTGCCTCAAGTTTTACAATACTGCCTTAAGATTACCTTAGTGTTGCAAATCATCTGATTGAGGGACATTGGGCATTGGGAAAGAGGAGGCAGAAGTTCTTGAATTTTGAATTGATTTGTCTCCCCTGCTTCTTTCTAAGGAACTGAAAGCAGAGTCAAAATATTTTGCAGCACCATCTCTGGTGACTGGTCGCCGTTGATGGTCAACAAGCAGCGACGACGGTCGTAATATTCTAGGATGGGAATGGTGCGATCGTAGAATAATTCTACACGGCGCTGTACGATTTCTGGTTGGTCATCTGGTAGCGATCGCCCCAAGGAGCGGCTAACCATGACTGCTTCCGGGACTTGGAGATAAATTGCCCAATCTAGCTTTTGCCCTAAATCATCCAATAAAAAATCTAATTCTTCAGCTTGGAAGGCAGTACGGGGATAGCCCTCTAAGACCCAATCGCAGTTAATATCTGGTTGTCTGAGGCGTATTCGGATCAATTCAATGATCATTTCATCTGGAACTAACTCCCCTTTTTGCATATAGGGCCGTGCGTGGTAACCTAGTTCACTCAGGCTAGCGTAAACCGAAAGAGAAGTCCGGGGATCGGCTTCTAACCATCGAAATTCCCGCAGGGGCTGATTGCCTGATATTGCTTCCCGTAAAATCTCACCTGTAGAAATCAGAGGAATATCAAAGTATCTGCAAAGCCTTTGTGCTTGAGTGCTTTTCCCCGATCCTGAACCTCCCAGAATCACCAATCTCACAACAATTAACTCCTCATCCTGTCAAATTCACTACTTACTAAGTCTGTTTTGCCCAAACAACCGGAAAATCTAACATTTAGCAATTTTCAGCCGTTATGCCCAGCTTTTTTAAATAATTGGAACTCTAACTCATGTGTTTTCATTTTTACAACTCATTTCAGAGGAAAAACAAAAATAACCCTTGACTTCAGCGCAAACGTAGTGTTTGACTAAGAATGCAATTTGCCAAATCCACCACACCTGTGAAAAACAGATAGATTATACAGGCAGATTTTTAATTATTACCGCCAGCACAAACCCTTAAGTTATTGTAAATTTTTGAACTTAACCCTATGGTTGCCCAGCTAGAAACTCCAAGTATAAATTCAACCCTAACCTTACCATATCCAGTTGAAGGACTAGTGCAAGTTTTCACTAGCTCCCACCGCAACTTTTTTACAACTGTTATGGCTCAAGCACTGAGAATAGCTGGACAAGGAACGCCAGTATTAATAGTGCAGTTTCTCAAAGGAGGTATTCGTCAAGGACAGGATCGACCTATACAATTAGGACAAAATTTAGATTGGATTCGCTGTGATTTGCCTCGTTGTATCGATACACCACATTTAGATGATACGGAAAATCAAGCCTTACAAAAGCTGTGGCAGTATACACAGCAAGTAGTATGTGAGAGTAAGTATTCTCTCGTTGTCTTAGATGAGTTAAGTTTAGCGATTAACTTTGGTCTAATTCCTGAAACGGAAGTTTTAGCGTTTCTGGCAAAACGCCCTCCCCACGTCGATATCATTCTTACAGGGCCAGAGATGCCAAAATCTCTCTTGGATGTAGCAGATCAAATTACAGAAATCCGCCGGAGTTATCGGCCTTAAACAAAGTACTCAGTTCGTGCTAATATATCGAGTCTGTTTGAATTAACGTTAGCAACGAACTTGTGATTAAGAACGATATCTGGATTACTGAAATGGCTCAACAGGGTTTGATTTCACCCTTTGAGCCAAGCCTAATCCGAAAAGTGCAAAAAGATGAGTCTGTAGCGGTTCAACCTGTAATTAGCTATGGTTTGTCCTCTTATGGCTACGATATACGCCTTTCCCCGGCTGAGTTCCGTATCTTTCGCCACATTCCCGGAACTGTAATTGATCCCAAAAACTTTAATCCCCAGAATCTGGAGCCAACAGCACTGCACACAGATGCCAATGGCAGTTACTTTATTTTACCTGCTCATTCCTATGGACTTGGGGTTGCTCTAGAAAAGCTGAAGGTTCCTGAGAATATTACTGTAATTTGTATTGGAAAATCTACTTATGCTAGGTGTGGAATAATAGCAAATCTAACGCCTGCTGAGGCTGCATGGCGGGGTCATCTTACCTTAGAGTTTTCTAATTCTTCTAGTGCTGACTGTCGCATTTACGCTAATGAAGGCGTGGTACAATTGCTCTTTTTAGAAGGTGAACCTTGCGCTATCAGTTATGAAGCCCGTCAAGGTAAATATCAGGATCAGTTAGAGATTGTAACTCTAGCTAAAGTCTAAGTAATTAAAAATAAAGAAAAAGTTATTTATGACTATTTTAAGTAACGTAGATATAGAAAAAGAAATTGGATTGAATATAGCCATTTACCCCTTCTATAAACAAAATTTAATAATCATAGCAAAACGTCTTTTCAGGGCTTAAAAGGAATGAAAATAGCTCAGATGGTTATTACTCCAATTATTCATGTTGATGTTCAAGAAGTAGAAGAACTAAGTGAAACTACGAGAGGGGATCGTGGATTTGGTTCAACAGGAATGAATGTATAAAAAACAAAATAATCAGTAATAGATTATTTCAATATCAGTCATAAAGTGTATGAACGGCTTTTTGAACTTCTTACTCAGGAGATTTTCATCAAGCAGAATGAGCATAAGTAATTTGCTCCTGATTCAGCATTGCTTTTGCAATCACCTCCAAAACTTGCAACATCTGAGTTTGCAAATGTGGAAAATCTTCTAAAAATTCGGTTAAACCTGCTTCGCCTTCTAGATAGTCAAAAAAAGTCTGCAATGGAACTCGTGTTCCAACAAACACATGAGTAACACTCATAATATCTGGATTAGAGGAAATAATTCGGCGATCGCATAGAACTTTTTGAATATCCATCGTCCTGAAAAATTCTATATGAGATAGTCTAAACCTTCATCGCGCTTCTAGCCAAACCTGTAAATCGGTCAAACTAGTAAAATCTAACAGTGCTTCACTCAAATCTTCCAAAACAGGCAAAGGTAAATCAGAAATTGAGAAGCGTATTTCCTCAGAAAGTTCCCCAAATCGCTTAGTCAATTGCCGGAGAATAAGATTAGCTGTTGCTTCCTCACGTCCTTCCTCGCGTCCTTCTTCCTTAATTTCTCGGTAAACTCGCGTTTCCTTAAGTGTGATTCCTAACATAGACTCTACCTCCGCTTGAGTTAATTTTTCAAATCTGTACACCATGATCGTCGTTATGCTGAAACAGTTTGTAAAATATTGAGTCTCGACGCATGAAAGCATTTTACAAATTTTTTATAAGAAGAATTCAGAACTCAGGAGCAGAGCCGGAGACGCTCCGCCTCCGGTCATAATTCAGTATGAATTAATTGGCCCCAAGATATGATTATGGTGCTAATCTTGCCTTCCCTAGACGCTGCTTTTCATACCATTGTGCGATCGCAGGTGCCCAATCTTCAAAATGGGGCCACATCATTTCACACAACTTTTGAATTTCGAGTTGAGCATCTTTTTTATTTCTCAGGTCACAAAAATGTAAGAAAGACCTTAAATTGAAGCTAACTACAAAATGCTGGCGATAATCAAAAGGTACTTTACCTCTTGCATGTTCTTCAGACATTCCACCCTCAAAATCAGCTTTGTATCGTTTAGCTGCTTCTAGACACCACTGCAAATCTGCTGCTCGTTGCTCTGGTGAATAATAGTACTTTTTGCCTTGTCTATCAGTGTAATAACCAACGGGACGTAAGTAAAAAACATCTTCTATGTCTTTTTTACCTTCTAATACATCAATAAATTGGTTGCCTGTGTACCTAAAAGACTGAACATCAAATGATACGCCTACACGATGAGTACGAGCCTGCTGCATGACACTGTGTGGAAAGTAGCCACAGTTGAAAACAATCTGGGGATGCTCTAGAGGCCCATAGTGTCCCCTCTCACCCGCTAAAAGTCGCTTAACAATAACTTCGCCGCTTTGTGACTCTGAGGGCCAGGAGTCGCGCTCATCAAACACGAACCCATCGGTATAGTCTTGGTGCATCGCGGCATAAATTACCTGCTGCGGGTTTGGTGTTTTGGCAATAACCTCTACTCGAAATCGATGCATTAGCTGTTAGGGAATGGATTGGTGACTAAGATTGCTTACGCAGAAGGAGCGGAGCCTATTTGTTAGACATGGCTTTAAACTCGATTCATCATCATATCTCTTCTCTGGCTTGGACTTCATAACTTGATCAGATTAAAATACTTTACAAATATTAATAACTTTGTTACAGTTGTTTACATAAAGAGAAGACGGGGAAAAATCCATGCGTACAAACACTGCTATAATTGACGACCAAGGCAAACTGAACAACTTTGCGATCGAGCCAAAGGTTTATATAGATGAGCAAGGCGATCGCACTGGTTTCAGTCCCTATGCAGAAATGCTCAACGGTCGTTTAGCAATGATTGGTTTTGTCTCTCTGATAGCATTAGAAGTATTCACAGGACACGGTATCGTTGGTGTTTTGGCAAGTCTGTAAAAACTAATTTCTATAATTTAATTCTCAAAAAATATAAGAGACGGTAAATTTACCGTCTCTTAATTTATGGAAAACTTAGTGCTAGAGTAAAAATATACTGATAGCAAAAGCCTTTATCAGCGTAAAAATATTGGGTGAACTATGGCTTTAACTGCTTCAACTATGTTGCCACTTGGCACAAAAGCACCAGATTTTAATCTACCGGAAGTAGTATCTGGAAAGGCAACTTCACTTTCCACCTTTGCAGATAAAAAAGCTTTGTTGGTAATGTTTATTTGTCGGCATTGCCCATTTGTAAAGCACATTCAACAAGAATTAGTGCAGTTAGGAAAAGATTATTTTACAAGTGATTTAGCGATCGTTGCCATCAGTGCTAACGATGCAAAAAATTACCCAGATGATGCGCCAGAGTCGTTACAAGCATTTGCAACAGAACAAGGGTTTAATTTTACCTTATGCTACGACGAGAGCCAAGAAACGGCGAAGGCTTACACAGCAGCTTGCACACCAGACTTTTTTGTATTTGATGACCAACGGCAACTTGTTTATCGAGGACAATTAGATGATAGCCGCCCCAGTAATGGTAAACCTGTGACTGGCGCAGATTTACGCGCAGCCATTGAAGCAGTACTGGCGAGTAAACCTGTTACGAGTGAGCAAAAGCCGAGTGTTGGTTGCAATATTAAATGGAAACCTGGAAACCAACCTAGTTATTTTGGTTAAAAGGGATTGAGCATTGGGGATTAGGCATTAGTTATTGATATTGGAAAAACTTTTCCCCACTCCCCGTGCCTATCAATGTTTAATTTCCAAATTCAGTATGTAACATCCTAATTGCACTTTTTCTGCCCACAATTCATATTCCAGACGCAAATGTTCTGGCAAGGGATGTCCGTTGAGAGTTAGGCTAGTAGTAAAATTTCGTAAACGAATAGGATCGTTAGGTTGCAACGACTCAGTTGGCAACCAATAGCGACTAATGCCATAAACGCCCTGTTCCCAAAAGTGACGGTAACTCACTTGAGCGTTACCTTGCATAGTCATGATGACCCGGTAAGGGGAAATCTCCAGCCACAAAATTCTGGGACTGTTGGGGGCATAAGCTTTGCTCTTACTTTGAGGAAGTGTTTCCTCTGGACTTACCACACTCTCTACTTCGCAACTAATTAGGGGCGGTGCGGTCAATAGTAAATGAAACCTATTAGTATCTTTTTGATACAATGTCGCGGCAGTTTCGACAACAGACCAGATTGGTAGGTCAGTGGAAATAAGTGATAAGCACACGGGCTTGCGGTGATGGGTCAGCATGGGAGCGATAAGGGCTAAAAGCTATTGAACAAAGTGAAATGAACACTCTAGCTGTCTAATAGGTCAGAGTAAGAAACTAAATAGTAAAACAGGCTTAATATTAATGAATCCGCTGATTTGTTAAGCTACACAGATACCAACCAATAGAAACAGGTAGAATATCAGCTTAGACAGCAAAAACGGTACTTTCTCTAGAGAGAGCTAATTCGTAAGTAAAGCTTGTAAATATTCTAAGGCTATAGCCTCAAAACAGTGGGAGTCTTTTTAGATGTTAAGAAACCTTCTTGAGGGAGACTTGCCGTAGATTTGAGTAAGTTTCATACAGCAAAAAGCGATAGGATACTAGGCCAGAAGTCATTAGCAGCGACTTTGTTTGTTGCTGCCGAACTTCAGGTGTATTCAAAAGCCAGTGTATCCTAATGTCACCTTCTGTTATAACCGTAAAAACTCACGAAGACCTTTCTGACAAGTTAATTATTTAACGATCCCCTTTTAGCTGTCTTTATGGGGTCATATCTAGGTGGTTGGGGATCTTCGCCATCGTCTAATGTTCAGCGCTCTAGCCGAAGGTGAAACCGAAATTTCGTAACTTCTCTTAAAAGAAGAACTCCACAGCATTGGTAGTTGTTTTCAAGCTATGGATGCCCAAATTTCGGAACTTTGGGACTGAATCGAGCATCGACCCAAAAACCAATAGTATTAGGGTTACTGAACTGGCTCAACTGTATGGGCAAATAAACTAATTAAATTCTACTGGTATATAGTGGCTTTGAATATTTATACTTTATTAAGGTTGTTTTAGCAAAATCAACGTTTTTAAATTTTTGCCGACAGCCAAAAAAGAATTAACTTATACTCATTTTCCCATTCATGTTTCTGTATGTGTAACTTATGTTTGTAATCAAATTTATCTGGATTTTTATCAAAACAAAATTTAGTTGGGTATTTTGAATGAAAAAAAGGATAGCGCAACGCCTTGTAAAGAGTATCTGAATAAAGGGCGTTTTTGCACTCCCATCAAATCATAGGATTTGATGGTCAAATTTCGTAGTGGCGGGTCTGAATCCCCTACCGATAGCCTAGAGCCAAGGAGTCTATGAACATCAAAATTGCTGATTTCTGGATTCTGAATTATTCTTCAACACCACCAAATAGAGGCATGATGAATTCAGGCAATGGAGAATTATTGAGAATCTGCCGCATAGAAAGGAGAACTCATGCCTATACTGGCTTCTTTAGTTGCATGACCATCGAAAAGCTTAACAGTAAGATTTCCATTTACCTGTTTTGTAAATGGAATCAATAAGCCATCAATATAATTTTGTGCATTCTCTACAGAATCAAATTCATAAAAACCACCAATAGTATTAGTGTTTACACCATTTAACCAAGTTTTAGACCTCAATCCTGGAAATTTTTTCATTTCTACATTGATTGGAACCCAGTCAATCTGACTGAAAGGAATAGATACTTGATACTCGGCATATACGAATACTTTACTCATGGGGATTTTCGACCTAATCTTGAATTTTGTTGCAATGATTTTCTCGGCTCTTCAGTCTTGTTATTTATTCATTGCTGTTGAGGATTTTTGGAACTTTGAAAAATTCGCCTTCCTGTTCAGGTGCACTGTTGAGGATGCTTTCCCGGTCAGGATAAGGTTGCAATTCATCCTCTCGTGTGATGTTGCTGACATCAATCGCTCGTGTTGTTGGAGGCACATTACTAACATCAAGCTCATCCAACTGTTGAATATAATCCAGAATACTTCCTAACTGGGTAGTGAATTGTTCCTCTTCTTCTGGAGTCAACTCTAAACGAGCAAGATTAGCTACTTTATGAACTTGTTCTTGGTCAATCATATTTTTTAGTTAGGATTTAGGAGAGACGCGATTAATCGCGTCTGTACAGCAGTGAGGAGTTAGGAGTGAATGATTCATAGTTCCTAACTCATCATTTTTAGAAGAATACGTCAATTTGCGATCGCCCGGTGGTTTTCAACCAGTTTTGGGCTTCGATGTAATTATTGGGAGCCATGCGAATAGCTCGAATCCAATAGTCTGCTGCTTGGTCAAAGAGTGCTTCGCCAGCCTCGTTATCTCCAGCTTCTTTCTCCTTTTCGCCTTGGTAGTGATAAATCACAGCGATGTTGTTCAAGGCTTGGGGCATACGTGGGTTTAACTCAACTGCCTGGTGATACAGTTCTAAAGCTTTGTTGTGGTCGCCATTGCTGGCATAGATTAGCCCCATATTGTAGAGAATATAGCCGCGATCGTTGGTATCTTCTTCTAGTGTTAGAGCTTCTTCATAATATTCCAATGCTTCAGCATATTCCCCTTCTGCTTGGGCTGACATGCCATCTCGATAATAAACAAACGCTTCTTTAGCTTTTTTGTTGGTTGGCAGGATCTTCAGGATAATATCCGCCATCACTGTAAAGGATTTGTCAACAAAATTATCGTTCTTTTGTGTTCTTGGCATAGTTGTGTCTGGGGATTGGGGAACTTGAGGCCCCTCTGGGAATAAGGGGCAATGAGGACTGGGTACTAGGTATTGGAAAAACTCTTCCCTCATCATCTAATCCCCAGTCCACTCAATAGCTAATTTAACTGATTTGTGGGGGCATTCTTCTCACTGAGTGGGATGATGCACTCTGGACTATTATGCCGAGAGTTGTTTACCAAGGTGCTAACTGGATACGCAGTCATTGCTGGCGCTGGATAGGGACGCAATAGCTGCTGTAGGGTTTGGGGCGTTTGCACTTGGGAATCTAGCCATAAATCGTAATCTTGTGGCTCTAGAATCACTGGCATCCGTTCGTGGATAGGTTGGAGTAATTCGTTAGCTGCCGTTGTCAAAATTGTACAAGAGATTATTTCTTCGTTAGCAGGCGTTCCCGCTTCGGGTTGCCGTGGGCATCGCCATTTCTCCCACAAACCTGCAAAGCCGAAGGGTTGCCCATCTTGAAGGCGAAAATAAAATGGCTGCTTTTTGCCTTGTTGCCGTTGCCACTCATAAAAGCCA
Source organism: Nostoc sp. UIC 10607 (assembly GCF_047228265.1). Classification (NCBI taxonomy): domain Bacteria; kingdom Bacillati; phylum Cyanobacteriota; class Cyanophyceae; order Nostocales; family Nostocaceae; genus Nostoc; species Nostoc sp. UIC 10607. Next base: position 248,353 of record NZ_JBIQNW010000005.1, read on the forward strand.
TCAGCTATCACTAAACAGCGTCGATGCTTAAAAGCCGAACGAAAAGCGGGTTTTTCGGCAACAGTTTCTGCCCTAGCGTTAATCAGCTTTGCCCCCATTCCTGCATCTTTCGCCCATGACGGAATTAATCCCCAATGCAACTGCTTAAATTCACGCTTTTCGCTTTCAGGATTTTGCAATACTGTTGCCACCATTTGCGTAGGTGCGATGTTATATCCGGCTGCTAAATCCACAACTGGCTCGACATGGAAAACTTGAGCTAAAGCTTCTGCTGACTGGTTTAGAGTAAATCTTCCACACATACTTTTAGTCTCAACCACTGACAAAACTAAACATCTCAATCTAGAAAGCAATAATATTTTTTATTTTTTCAGATAATTTTCTATAGTACTCAGAAGCTCAATATTCAAAAAAATTATCCGGTTTTAGGAAAATCTTTTGGTAAGATATTGTATTTTGAACCTCTACTGTTCAACATATTCATAACTGCATTTTAGCATGGAACTACTGCGTTTGTACGATTTTTTACCTTCTGGTAATGGTTATAAGATACGTCTTTTATTGACACAACTAGGTATGCCTTTTGAGAGGGTAGAGCTTAACATTTTGAAAGGCGAGACTCGCACACCAGAATTTTTAAGTAAGAATCCCAACGGAAAGATACCTACTCTGGAAATCGAGCCAGGGAAATACTTGGCAGAATCAAATGCCATATTGGTATATCTGAGTGAAGGTACAGAATTTTTACCCTATGACCGCTTTTTACGAGCGCAAGTACTGCAATGGTTATGTTTTGAACAGTATAGCCACGAACCTTTTATTGCTAAATCCAGATTTTGGATTTCTATTTTAGGTAAAACTGAAGAATATAGTGAAGCTATAAAGCAAAAACGTGAGCCAGCTTATGCAGCACTTAACCTGATGGAAAAACACTTAACTTCTCACACTTTTTTTGTAGGAGAGCGTTACACAATTGCTGATATCGCCTTGTTCGCTTACACTCATGTAGCGCACGAAGGTGGGTTCGATTTAACACAATTTCCTGCTATCCAAGCTTGGATAGAAAGAGTCAAAGCTCAACCAAGCTATATCAGTATTACACAAGCGTAAAAAGTCGATTTTGCGAGTTTGTGTCTCTCATTTCTTGGCTCTGGTAGAGGATGTATTGGGTGGGACATCCCCTCACACTCAGGAGGAGGCAGAGTCTTCCCAGAAGATATTATTAAGCAGCAACTAGATATCTGTATCAATTTCTATTAGCTTTTGCCGAGAGGACAAACCTGACTTAATTCTGATATCAGATTTAGCTACATCAAATTTCTTTGCTAGAAGTTTAATTAATTCTTCATTAGCCTTACCATCTACTGGGGGCGATTTTAAATATACAGTCAAAGTGCCATCAGGTTGTTCTTCAATTTTTTGCTGTTTTGAATTAGGTTTAACCTTGACTTTTTTTTGCATAACCTATTTTATGTAATTGTCGCAGCCACAACCAACCTAAAACACAACCCAATGCATAATGAGGAAAATCCCACCAAACAAAGGTAGTACCAAGTAACAATTTACCTATCAAGGTGGTGCGAATCTCCTCTAATAGTGGCGAATGCCAAAGTTGCAAGAATTCTAGTATACAAGTGATAATAAAAACCAATATAGGAATTTGGATGATCGCCGCCCGACTTCTGAAAAACCAAAATCCAAACAAACACCAAAATATTTCGTAAAGTATATCTCCTCCGTAGTCATTAAACCACTGATGGGCAGGCCCAGTGTAATACTTAAAGAAAAGGCCCATCGGTACAACGATGAGCACAGAAAGAATAATAAATATTGTTTGATTACGGTTTCGGCGCATTTTATCAGGCTTAAAGACTAAGCAAAATTTTAGCCTCTGCATAGTCGTTTCTAAATAATTCGTAATATTGAATGTTAATTACGAATTACGAATTACGAATTACGAATTATTTAGTTATGGATATCTTCTGCTACCTGCGCCCACTACACCGATTTTGTGGCGATAGGAGAGTTCGGCACCGAACCAGCCGGAAATGCTGGTTAGTGTACCAACAACCAGCGAGATTAACAGTCCCCAAGGTACTATTCGGGATTCAGCGTCGCCCCAACGCAGGAGAAAGTTGACGAGTGATAAAACCAGGATAGAAACGTTAAGTATCAAATGCGCCCAACCGGCAGTGCGCTTGCGAACTCGTTCAATTTTCAAAAAGTCGCTCAGACCGATCGCAGCAGCGAGTAAGCCTCCAGCTAATCCGAGTCCGATTAACCATAGCGAAGCCCTAGCCCAAAAGAAATCACGAGTTAACCAGTAGCCGATATCACTTCCCAAGGCTGCGGCTAAGAAGGCGATGGGAAAGATTACGCTCAAGGGGTGTAGGGGATGTCCTGCGATCGCAACTGTACTAGGTACGCCCGTATCCCGATACTCACTGTCGTTACTTTCAATAACTGGTGGAATATTTGGGAAAGGTGTTGAACTTGTTTGCGTTGTGTCTGTAGTTTCCATTATTAGTATCCTGAATTTATTAGTGTCCTATATTCTTAAGCTGAAGGAATTTTTTCAACATAAGCTTCAGCTTGTAGGGTTAGTTTGCCTACTTCTACTTTTAGTTGGTTAACTTGCAGACTCATTCCTTCTAAATCAAAGTTACTCAAATTCAAAATTTCGCTAGTTTGATCTATCAAAGCTTTTGTCAACTCTGGCGACATTTCCTCACTTTCGCCATACTCGACATTTTCCAGAGTAACAGTTTTCCCATTGCCGCTGATCCTGGGTACTGCGGCAAAAGCAACTTGCTGATTTTCACCTGTTTCTAATAATTTTATGCTGGCATTTAATGCCACTTTCCCATCACCAGGTAGTCGAAAATCTACATGTTGAGGTTCAATAGTCCTCAGTTCACCGTTAACGTGGATTTTTTGACTTTGCAGTTGCGATCGCACATATTCAGAGTTGAAGGCGCGATTGATATCACCTTCAGTTAATACAACCCGCGCATTAGCTTCAGTAGGTTTAGTGAGTTCAATTTTGCCAAAAGCCACATTCAAAGGATTAATGGCAACACTAGTCATTTGCATTTCCAGCTCCTCCATGCGGAGGTCTTTCTGCATCACCAAACCTTCGCCTTCAATTGTGACTGCATCTACCTGCCCTTGAACAAGTTTAAGCGGGTCTGTTTTGATGTCTACATCTAAATTTTCTACTTCATCTAATTGGCTAGATAATCCTATTTCTGCCGCTTTATTCAGGGCTTGCTCTCCTAAACCAGGATTGTCTGGCATTATTATATTAACTCCTACTTTTAATAGAATATCCTTGAGCTAATTTAATAAATTAGCGTCAGCTTTTTATCTATCTAGCGATGGAATATGGGCTTAAATATTGTCTATCCAAAAGTATAATTATATTATTGATAATGAATAGAAAGTTTTGCTTTTCTATCCAGAGTTTTTAAGCCGTAGATGCACAGAAGTTTTTAGTCAGATTTCACTCAAAAGAAGAGTTAAATATAAAAAAATTACCAGTTATATTATTTTTTATAGATTTCCGCTTAAATCTATTTAATAAAAAATTTCGCAACCTACTTTAGAATCGAATTTTGGATAAAGTGCTTAGGTGTAGCCAGCCGGAGGTAGCGCTTTTACAATAATTTTTTCAAAGGCAATATAAACCCAGGCACAACATCTTGACCGCTTAATATTGCCGTAGCTAGATATTGAGTAATTGAACCATCTCGTCGATAAACTAGAGCTTGCTGATTTTTACTATCAATTAACCATCCTAACTGAACACCATTGCTAATATATTCTTCCATTTTGGCTTTGAGTTTTGTCAAGCTGTCATTTTTAGAACGAATTTCAATTATAAAATCTGGTGCTAAGTTAATAAATTTGTCCTCTTGTTGATCCCAACCTTCTGGTAAGCGTCCTTTAGCCACAAAAGCAGCATCAGGTGATCGCACTGCCGTATTTGCTAATTTAAAACCAGTACTCGGCCCAAAAACTTCACCAAGCTCCTGACTTTCTACCCAATTGAACAGATAGGCTCCTGCTTTTATTTCTCGATTACCAGAAATTCCACCAGTTGGAGGCATAGTTTCTAAAGTTCCATTAGCATTACGTTCAAACCGCAGTTCTGGATTTTGCGAACTCATCAGCATTAATTCTTCATCAGTGACAGTATACAAAGACTGCACCGTTATTTTTTCGCTGGTCATGATAATGCCATAGCAAGCTTGATAGATATTTCAATTTTAGCTCTGTACTCCTTTGATCCTTGGCGACCTCTGCGTCTGGAGTAGTTTTTTATAAAATTGGCACAAACGCTTTATTTGGTGGAGTTCTCCTAACCGGAAACGGAGCGTCTCTGGCTTTGCTCCTGAATTTTCAGGGGGAAAAGGAGTAACTCTTTGGTATTATCGGACGCTTGTAGATGCCGTCCCGCAGACTAGAAGCACTGTAATCATTGAGGAATTGAACGGATCGTTGCACAAATTGAGGTATTAGTATCTCAATAAAAAATTTTATTTACCCATAAGTAGATAAAAGTTTCATAAGAACTAGACAAATAGCTTTTTTACAGACACGATATAATCATGTGTCTCACGAACAAATTTTGGCTTTTAGATTATTTCTCTAGATAAAAAATCTTTCTCTCGGTAGATAGGTGTACTTATATTATTATGGCTGCTATGTTACCAATATGACGATAGTAAGACAAAACGCCTTAAATACAACCGTAAGTCCTTCAGTAAATTCTCCAGAAACCTTGGCAGAAAAGGTTATTGAAGCAGAGCGTATGCACGATGTTCTGCTTTTACTGCAAAACTTGATTAACAGTGAAGAAGCCACTGTGAAGCTAATTCTGGATTGTCTCTATGATGTTGGCTCAGTCAATCTGATCAACCAAAAGCTTCGCCTGAAACCCGTCAACAGGGGGATGAAATTAATTGCCCGAATGTCCAAACCAGTTTTTAGAACTTTGGCTTTAAATTGGTTTAAAAAAAACTGTCCTCAACTCATTACTAATTGGCTACATTTGCAGGTAACTTTTGGAAGTATCCAAAATATACCCCAAGAAGTACCTATTGAAGTTGCAGAACTTCAACCATACTCCATACCACAGAGAGAAAATCTGAGCCAAGAGGTTAAAAATCTGCGCTATCAGGTAAGATTGCTAGCTGGGATTTCAATCATAGCGATCGCTGTTTTAGGAGTAACAGCCGCTAGGTTAAACTGAAACCCATAAGTAGCACCATTATTCAATCTAATAGATCCAGTAGGCTCATTTCGGCGTAAGATGCATTTGGGTTCTAAAAACCCTGACAGCCTAAAGTGGGAATAATTTTTTCCATCAGGTATTTTGGGAAATATTTGTTTGGCTAACTCCAAGCAGTTTAACTCGTTGTATTGCCAGCATATTTAAATAACTGGCTCAACATATATGCTAATTCGTACTATGACTTTGCCCAAGCCTACCTTGGAGGATATAGAAATACATCTGCTGTTAGAAGGTGTATATCAATACTATGGTTATGACTTTCGCAATTATGCTCTTTCCTCACTCAAGCGCCGCATTCAGAGCTTCATGCAATTAGAAGGGTTCGCAAATGTTTCTGCATTACAAGAACAGTTACTCCACAACCGTGCTTATTTGGAAAGATTTTTACTTGCTCTGACGGTAAACGTAACATCAATGTTTCGTGATCCCAGCTTTTATAACACCTTCAGAAATCAAGTTATCCCCTTCTTGCAAACTTATCCATTTATTCGCATCTGGCACGCTGGATGCTCTACCGGTGAAGAAGTTTACTCAATGGCGATTATTCTGCAAGAAGAAGGACTTTACCACCGTTGCCGCATATATGCCACTGATACTAATGAGAAAGTATTACAAAGTGCCAAAAGTGGTATTTTTTCCCTGAAAATGATGCAAGAATATACTCATCTTTACCTGAAAGCAGGCGGTAAGAAGTCATTTTCAGAATATTATACAGCAGCTTATGACAATGCAATTTTTCGAGCATCTCTAAGAGAAAATGTTGTTTTCGCCCAGCATAATTTAGCAACTGATAGCTCTTTTAATGAGTTTAATGTCATCCTTTGTCGTAATGTCCTGATATATTTCAATCAGGTACTTCAAAAGCGGGTACACGAACTGTTTTATAATAGTCTGTGCACCTTTGGCATCTTGGGATTAGGAAAACAAGAATCCAGCCGGTTTACCCCTTATGAACAGCACTATGAAGAGATAGTCAAAGGTGAAAAACTATATAAGAAAATAGCTGGTGCTTAAAATCCGGGTCTTTTGAACCACTAGATGAATCTGATTTAGGTGGATTTAACCGGAAATATAGAGAGAATCTAACTAAAAGTATATTCAAATTAGCACTAAGTATTTTTCAGCAAAAATATTATGAATAAAGTTGCGTAGGCGCAGCCCGTCCGTCGTAGACATTGCTGTCAAAAGACAGTCTGTCAAACATTTTTAATTGTGTTCAGAAGATAGATACAGCGTAGACGCATTAGCGAAGCGGTAGCGACGTTCGCGTAGCGTCTCGCAGAGAAGGAGCGTCAGCGGCTTGTCGCTAGACATCACTTAAGGTAAATTATACATTAAAGCCTTAAAGGAGATTGTCGATGCAGCTTCTCGAATGTCCTCCTGTTGCAGTCATTGCTGGAGAAAATGCGATTCACGTTTCTCAACTACCTTCTACATGGCAAGAGATTGCTAGAGGAACCACGAGTGTCGGACTTTCTCATCCCCAAAGCTATGTTGAGATGGCACAGTTGTTCTTGTATAAATTAGAGCATGGTGATGTTGACTTGTTTAGCGATCGCCCCCAACTAGCTCACTTGATACCCTCATTTTCTCAGCTATTTGGGCAACTAGCATGGGAAACCCTAGAGTTTTTTGGGCAAGACTTTCTCAAACACAGCTATCCAAACTTTGCAGAAATTCTCCGTGATGTGGAGTCAAAGGGGACAGAGTATGCTGATGAAGTAAAAGTCGCTCGCATTGGCATAGATTTATTCAACGAGTTTGGTTATGAACTACCTGCCAGCTTCTATCATGTGCATCTAGCACCAATTTACCGCGATCATGTTTTTGAAGAACGCGCCTTAAGATTTGATCAGCGCGATATCGAACACAAACGGGCTTGGGATGCCATACTCCATGCAGGTAAAGTGTTTGCGATTCAGATGAAGGTGCAAAGTATTGCCTCTAAATACGGTTTTACTTATCAACACGGCTGCGGTTGTAACTCTCACCTATCTTCTATTGATGTATCTAGTGGCGCGTTTGAATATGAATTGAGTCCCGAAAAGCGCCAGCGATGGATTCGCAGTTTTATTTGGACTGCTTGGTATGAGTATGCTTTCTTTGCGATCGTGCCAAATACGAGTTATTTAGTATAATACCAATTTGAAAAAAGAATGCGACAAGACCATTTGTAGAGACGCGATTCATCGCGTCTTTACTTTACCCAAGGATGTGTTGCAATCATTAATTGAATTAGTCTAAAGAGAAATAAGTAGAGGGAGTAATTACTCCCTCTACTTATTTACTGCCAAACGTAGATGAGGATAAACAAAATAATCCAGATAACATCGACGAAGTGCCAGAACAACGAAGTCGCGTTCACGCCGAAGTGACCTGTGTCGTAGTTGCCAGGGATGAAAGAACGTACCAAAATTATTGACTGCAACAGAATACCGGTGAAAACGTGCAAACCGTGGAAACCTGTTAGCAGGTAAAATGTCCCGCCAAATACTCCTGTCGTGAAGCCAAAATCGAGGCCGTTCCATTCAATCGCTTGCCCAACCAAAAAGTAAGTACCCATCGCCATTGTTGTCAAGAGAAACAGGCGAAATTTTACTAAGTCATGGCGTTGCAGGGCACGTTCTGCTAAGTAAATTACAAAGCTACTAGCGACAAGAATTATCGTGTTGATTGTCGGTTCTTTTACTTCTAGTCCAGAAACACCAGCTGGTAGCCAGTTAGGAGTTGTTGTTTTGTAGATGGCATATCCGGCGAAAAAACTTAAGAAAATGACGCTTTCAGATAGGAGGAAGACAATGAAGCCAAACATCTTGTTGCCTTCTTCGTCGTGGGTATGTTCTGCGGCTGTGTGGTGCAATTCGTGGGAATCGATATAACTGTCCATTTTGCTTTTAGTTTGAGGGGAAATTTGAAACGCAGAGGAACGCGGAGGGAAGCGCAGAGGGGCGCGGAGGGTTTTTGCGTCTTCCCGATGATTGGCGTTATTCTGGGAGGTTGGATGTTAAGGGTTCTGATTTGCCGTAGCCGTAGGGTTCGGAGATGATGATGGGAGTTTCTTCAAAGTTTTCTACTGGAGGGGGTGAAGAAACTAACCACTCTAGTCCAATTGCCCGCCAAGGGTTAGCAGGTGCTTTCTCGCCTTGCATCCAAGAAATTACCATGTTGAATATAAAGGGCAAGGTGGACATTCCTAAGAGAAATCCGCCCAGGCTAGCGATGATATTCCAGAATTGATACTCTGGGGCGTAGGAAGCAACTCGGCGTAACATTCCTTGCAATCCTAATGGGTGCATGGGCAAAAAGTTGAGGTTGGTGCCAATGAAGGCTAACCAGAAGTGAATTTTACCCCAGCTTTCGGAGTACATCCGCCCGGTCATTTTGGGGAACCAGTGATAGATGGCAGCATATAAGCCCATCGTCACGGTGCCGTAGAGGACGTAGTGGAAGTGTCCCACTACAAAGTAGGTATTGTTAACGTGGACATCAACGGGCACGGAAGAAAGCATGATGCCTGTGATTCCTGCGAAGACAAACATGACTAATCCGCCCAAGGCAAACAGCATGGGGGTATTTAGTCGCAGTTTACCGCCCCAAATAGTTGCTACCCAAGCAAATACTTTAATTCCTGTGGGGACAGATACAAACATCGTCGTCAACATGAAAATCAACCGCATCCAGCCTGGTGTACCACTGACGTACATGTGGTGTACCCAAACGATACCGCTGACTACGGCAATCAACATTGATGAAACGGCAACTACTTTGTAACCAAATAGAGGTTTACGTGAATAAACTGGGAAGATTTCCGAGAAGATGCCGAAGATGGGCAAAATAATCACGTAAACAGCGGGGTGGGAGTAGAACCAGAAGTAATGCTGGAACATAACTGGATTTCCACCCCTAGCAGGGTCGAAAAAGGCGGTGCCAGCAGTGAGGTCAAGTAGCAGCATCACTGCACCAGCTGTTAATGCAGGTAGTCCAAATAGTTGGATGATTTGGGCACTAAATACTGCCCAGACAAACAAGGGCATTTTGAAGAAGCCCATTCCTGGGGCCCGCATTTTCACGATTGTGGTGACAAAGTTCACTGCGCCCATAATTGAGGATACGCCGGATATTGCCACCGCTAAGAGCCAGAGAACTTGACCATTAATCAAGTTACCTGTGGGATTCTGGAGACTGACTGGCGGGTAAGACCACCAACCGGCTTGGGCTGGGCCACCAGGGACAAAGAAGCTACCCATCATGATAATTCCGACTACTGGCACCATCCAAAAGGCGACGGCGTTGAGGCGGGGAAATGCCATATCTCGCGCCCCAATCATCAGTGGCACTAGATAGTTAGCAAAACCAACCAGTGAGGGAAATGTCCACAAAAACAGCATCACAGTGCCGTGCATGGTGAACATACCGTTGTAGATGGTGCGATCTACTAAATCTGATTCGGGTGTCATCAGTTCTCCCCGCATCACCATTGCAAAGATACCGCCGACGAGAAAGAAGAAGAAGGAGGTAACGAGATACTGGATACCAATTACCTTGTGGTCGGTACTAAAGCTGAAGTATTCTTTCCAATTACTAGGAGATTCGTGGTTATGCTTCTCATCAGGGAGAAGGATACCTTCAATAGGAACATTAGTCATGGTTACTTTCCTTTCAACCAGGTGAATTGACTAGAGGAGGTGCAGCAGGTGGAACTGTAACCCAACCAGTTTGGACTGATTGATTGGATGTTTGGGCATACTCAGAAGCTGCCTGATTATTTGCTAGGGATGGCTTTTGGGTTGCAGCTTGTGCCAGCCATTGCTGATAATCTTCAGGAGATTCGACAACCACATTCGCCTGCATCGTCGCAAAGTATGTACCGCTATATTGGGAATCGGTCAATCGGTACTTACCGGTGCGGATGGGAGTAAATTCAAAGTCGATCGCATGGTTGGGAATAATATCCTGCTTGAGGCGAAATGCAGGTATATAGAAGCCGTGGAGAACGTCTTGTGATTTCAGCGCTAAACGTATCCGGCGATCGCTAGGTAAATGCAATTCGGTACTGGTAATATCTCTTTCGGGATAGTGAAAAACCCACGCCCACTGTTTAGCTAGTACGTCGATTTTTTCTACAGGTTCCGCTAAAGCGTTAGTTGGTGCATCTTTTGTTTCTGCATAAGCCGATTCCATTCCCAACGGATTATGCAGGTGAACTATTTCCGATGGGCCTTGAATCCCCATTTGTTCGTAAACTTGGTAGCTGTAGCCCGCAATCCACAAGACTAACAGAATTGGGATTGCTGTCCAGACAACTTCTAGGGTGATATTACCTTCAATTGGGGGGCCGTCAGTGAAGTCATCTTTGACTGCCCGATGGAAGATCACAGAATACATCAGAGTACTTGTTACTCCCAAGAAGATGAAGGCACCAAGGGTTACTAAGAAGCTAATCAAATCATCAATTAGTAGGGATTCGGCTGCTGCTTGGGGAGGAAGCCAGGAGTAAGCCTGCTTCCCGATCCAGAGACTGGTAATAGTCACTGCGATCGCGCCTGTAAGCAGCGTCAAAATATTTAAAATCTTCTGGATTTTCATGGTCATTAGTCATTAGTCATTAGTCATTGGTCATTGGTCATTAGTCAAATGACTAATACTTACTTGAGTGTTGTATTGAGGTCTTGGTGCGATCGCAGCAAATTATCTGCTGTATTGTGTACGCCAAACTCGGCAGCCATTTGCGCCCCTAGTGTCCCGTGGACGTACAGAATGAACATGATTGCTATGCCTGCCAACAGATAGATCCATTGCACTTCTCTATCTGTCTGTTTATATTCTTGTTTGGCCCAAATGAAGCGCTGCCATCCTCTCCAGATGGTCAAGACAACAATCAGCGCTAATAAGAACACACCACCCACACCATGCCAAAGCATAGTTTCCATTGCCTGCAATCCCCAGGCACTTTTCATATCAGCTGGTGGTGTTGCCAACAGCATTTCGTAAAAGCCTGCTGCCACTGTGAAAAATGTGATGATGCTGGCAGCTAGCATGTTGTACCAGCCAACATCAAATAAGTTCTGACGTTCCACAGTAATTGCTAAAAATTTGAAGACCCATTTTTCAAAGGGGAACAGAACACCGACAATATCAAAGGTCATTCCAATGATGAACAAACCTATTGTCAGATGGACTAAGTTGGGATGAATGGGAATTGTGTAAGGTAATCCGTTTGCGCCTAAAGAGCCGCTTAATTGATCAATTAATTCTGAGTTCATCGCAACAGACCATCCTTTACTGCTTCCACAACTGGCACTGTATGCAATCCATACACCCAAACAAGTTCATCTCCGAGATATACCTGCAAGCCAACTATCAGGGTCAAAATTAACCCGGCTCCCAAATAATAAATTGATATTTTTTGCGGGTTGCGGGCACGAATTACATAGCGCCAAGCTGTAATTGCCGTGATGATTCCCGAAAGCGACCAGCCAATCAGCGTATGTAAATTCAGCACTGATTTAGCGAGGCTGTAAGGCTGTGCTAAACCTGCTTCAAACTGACCAAAAATGATCGCGACGAAGATGGCGATCGTCGCAACTAACATATTCCACCAACTCACTTCAAAAAGACTGGTTTTACCAGTAAAATAGCCAACGACATCGCAGAAAAAGGAAAACAATACCATCGCAATTACGAAGTGGACAACGATGGGATGAATCGTATCTGGATAGGGTAAATTGTGGTCGTTCAAAGATGTCAAATACTCAAGCATTGTTTCTCCTGGACATATCTACCGCACTTTGGTCAAACTTCAATAATCGATGGATACTCGCTAACATCACCACAAGTATCTATCCATAATTGACTAGAATCTGTTCAATATCTGCGCGGTGTAATACGCTTAATCATGTCTTAGCTTTTGGTAGACAAATCTAGTCAACTTGCCTACAGGAAATAATTTTGGTTGCGATTAATTTCCTCATGCCAATAGTCTGCAACAGCAATTTTTGATGTAGCTAAACCAAATCGCTGTCGTTTGTTGATTTGCTTAACCTATCTTTTAGCTTAAGTAAATTTTTATGAATTGTCAAAACAATAATAATTAAAATTTTAAAAGTTACTTATTTAGCAGTAAATTATTCTCGTAATGTAGCAATTCTGGCATTAATTAAAATATTAAAAAGCCTAAATTAAATATTTTTTTGTAACCTATTTCACAATCCTAAAATATTTATTTGTAATACAAGTGACATTGCAGGTGTTTTTCACCATTAAGTTAACGTCGGCGTGAATGCTGTCTTTTGCTGAGTCGTTTTTGGCATCGCCCCAAATACCAGTTTTGATATCGAGTTTAAATCCTCGTTCCTCACTTTTTTTCTTGTTTAGTCCGCGATTAATATGCCAGATGTCTGCCGTAGCGCCATAGGTTAAACGTAATAATTCTGTGCCATCGGCAGTCTGTACCGTTGCTGATTGGCGTTTTTGCTGGTCGTAACGGAAATAGGTGGTGATGTTGTAACCGTATTTAAAGCGTTCTTCTTCGTCGCAGGTAATGCGTTTTCGTCTCCAGGCGATCGCAGTTTCCATTGATAATAAGCGTGTAAGTAAAGCCTTATTATTGTTACTATCGGCAAGTTTTGCCCCGCAGTTCTCACAGGTATCGCGGTGACTGGTTGCCCCTTCATGAAAATCTGCCCGACTCGCGGATAAACTTACTCTGCGCCTCAGCATTATGTTTCGCTTCTTCAAACGCTTGTGCTAACTCAGGATTTTTCTTAGGTAATTCCTTAATCAACTTCTCCCTTGCTGTATTATTTATAGCGTTAGCAATTTCCGCATTTTGAGAAGCAAAAAATTCTTTCTCTTGTAGCTTAATTCGTTCCCAAGGTGGATTTCCTAATACACAATCAAACCCATCTTTTTTCAATACTTCAGGAAACATGTTTTGGCAAAATAGCAGTAGAGTATCAAAAACAATTAGAAGTTAACAGTCTCATAGTTGCAGACTGCGCTTTATATACAGAATCAAATCTGAAATTGATGTCAGATTTACGCTGGTTAAGTCGAGTGCCATTAAGTATTAAATCATGGGTTGAAAAAATTGGATTACATTTTCTCAGTTGCTCACCATCGCAGTTTCCACAGTCCTGCCGTTAGGTGGTGGGTTGAAAATTCTTATGATTGAAGACACCATTTTAGCGATATAATTTTATACTAGGGTAGTTTGAAAATAGCGCTGCGATCGCACGTAAAACGCAGCTATATAGTAGTGGAGCCTCTGCTTGGGTGAAAACAGCAAAACAAGAGGTAGTATATTTTTGTAATTTGACTGCAAATAAAGGGCTTTTAAGCTACTCTTGTAATTCAATAGCCTTGAGCCGGCTGTCATAAATTAAATTAGAAAACATAATATTAGCCGAGTTTTACAGGCTGATTTTGGACAATAATTCTTTAAAACTGGTTTCAACTCTAGACAATAATTCTTTAAAATTGATTTAATTGCTGAAAGTCCCGAAAATACGTAATTTATGCCCCTGAACTTGGAAAAACTGGACATTAATTCTTTAAAACTGACAATAATTATTTAATGTACAAATGGAGAATAACGGATTCGAACCGATGACCTCTGCGGTGCGATCGCAGCACTCTACCAACTGAGCTAATTCCCCTTAATCGGTGTTAAGTCAAGAGTACTATTACTCATTAACTCAAAACATTATCACCATAGATTATTCTAACATTCTGTTACCGATGGTTGAGGCTGTTTTTGGGAATAAACTTTTTGCACCCGTTCGAGTTCCAAATCACTGAGATAATCAACAGTCCAGTTACAGCAGCGCTGGAGCATATGGAATGGGTAAGTATTGGCTACACCAACAACTTGCATTTGCGATCGCTTCGCTGCTTCGATACCTGCTGGAGTATCTTCAATTGCCAGACACTCGTGTGATTGAAGATTCAATTCTGGATATTCTTTATTTAGGCGTTTCACTGCCAGTAGATAACCATCGGGTTCTGGTTTACTGGTGGTAATGTCATCACCCGCGACGATAATTTTAAAATGTTCAGCCAGTTTAGATCGATGGAGTACCAATTCTATTTCTTGGCGAATAGCGCCACTGACTAAACCTAGTTTCAGATTACGCGATCGCACCTGATATATTAAGTCTTCTACACCTGGATATAAAGGCAGTTTCTCGATTTTCTCTAGTTCCACCACATAGGCTTGGGCTTTGCGGTATAGCAACTGAGTTAAATAGCTTTCGTTAGCGACTCTACCACGATTAGCGAGTAGTTGCTGAAAACAAGCGCGATCGCTGCGTCCTAGAGAAGCTTGACGCTCATTTACGCGTTGGGGTTGGAGATTTTCTTGAATGAGAATCTCATCTATCAGTTGCAGGTGGATTGGCTCATCGTTAATGATGACACCATTAAAATCAAAGAGAACTGCCTTTAAACTCATGCCATTATGCCAAATGCTGGAGATCCAAGTCCCTCCAAATCATTATTATCTATTGATGTGGCAGTATATTGACGGATATTTTCAGTTGCGCTCGGTTTAACGCCGCTAGTTAACTGATGTATCCACCATACATCCTGCGTAGGCGTAGCCCGTCGTAGACATCGCACAGCTTCAAATCCGGCTGCACCCATATTCGCGTCCACGCTACCAGCAGCATACTCACGAATATATGGCTCCTCAAAAACATCATTAAGCCATTCTAACTGACGCAGAGTCTTCTGATTCCCATCTAGAATTAATACTTGCCCTCCAGTTACCAGTAACCGGAAGCTTTCCCGCAAAATTGCTAAGGACACCGCATCTGGTGTTTCGTGGAATAACAAAGAAGCTGTTACTAGGTCAAATGTTGCCTCACTCAAACCAGTTTTTTCAGCATTTCCATGTCGCCAGACTATATCGAAACCAGCATTTCTAGCTTTATCTTCTGCCCTTACAAGCATATAGGGTGATAAATCCAAACCAATAACTTCCGCTTGGGGGAAAGCTTGCTTTAACATTAAGGTAGTGGAACCTGTACCACAGCCTAAGTCAAGTATGCGTCGTGGTTTTACCTTAACGGCATCAATTAAAGTCTGACGGATAATAGTTTCATTCGGCGGCAGAACATATTGGGTAATCGGATCGTAACTAACTGCTGCACCGTAATTGAGATATCCGCCTGTAATACCGTGAAAGTTTTGACTGCTGTAGTACGGGGGAATTATCACATCATCTCGTCGATAGCGATGTCTACGACGGGCTACGCCTACGCACTCTTTCTCCCAGTCAATACTATCAGCGTAACGCTGTAATCCATCTTCATCAATCAAAAGACGCACTACAGGGGATAAAAAACGTTCCCAGATTGTATCTTGACGCACTGCCATATTGTGTCAGAACTCTAAGGGGCTATTTAAGCAGGGTAATTTTCTTTACAAATTTTAATACATTTGGAAAATATCTGCTTTCCCTCTGGAGTGAGAGGTTGACGTTTGTAGTTTATTTAGTTACATTTGTAGTATAAAGACATTACTCCTAAAAGTAGTTCTTCAGCTTCACGAAAATTGAGGGAGCCAAATGAAAGACAATACAACATTTAAATTGCTACAACTAACTAGGTAATGGGTTATAAAGCAGAGCGATAATTATCAGTGCCCTATGCTCAATCCAAAAACTAAAATTTAAAATCTAAAATAGAAGAGATTATGCCCTACGAAAAATTAGAAATTACCACACAAGCACCCGTCTTATCTTGGGCAAATCACTCTTTAGGTCCAGAAGAAACTAAGATGGCAAAGAATGTGGCATCATTACCATTTGTGTTTAAACACGTGGCATTAATGCCAGATGTTCACTTAGGAAAAGGTGCCTTAGTGGGTTCTGTAATTGCAACCAAAGAGGCAATTATACCATCTGCTGTCGGTGTGGATATTGGTTGTGGTATGAGCGCTATCAAAACAGCATTTACCGCCGAACAACTGGAAGGTAAACTGAAGAAAATCCGCCTGGATATTGAAGCTGCAATTCCTACTGGATTCAACGAGAACAAAGACGTTGAAAAATCTGTTATCAACTGGCAACACTGGGATGATTTTAAAGACTTGCATCGCGGCGTGCAAGACCTACAAAGTAAAGCAATGAAACAGATGGGTTCTCTCGGTGGAGGAAATCACTTTATTGAAGTGTGTCTTGATACAGAGAATCAAGTTTGGCTGATGCTGCATTCTGGTTCACGTAACATCGGCAATAAACTGGCCCAGTGTCATATTCACACGGCCAGGGAATTAGCAAAAATGGCAGGTAATAAATTGCCTGACCCTGATTTAGCTCACTTTGTCGCTGGTACACCAGAATTCCAAGCATACTGGCACGATTTGCAATGGTCACAAGACTATGCGCGTGTCAACCGCGATGTGATGATGGCGCGTTTTAAGCACATAGTTGAGAAGCATTTAGCAGGTGGGAAGGCAACTAAACCTTTATTGCAGGTTAATTGTCATCACAACTATGCCGAAAAAGAAGTGCATTTTGATGAGGATGTATACGTTACTCGTAAAGGTGCAGTCCGCGCCCAAACTGAAGATTATGGGATTATTCCTGGTTCGATGGGGGCAAAATCTTTCATCGTTAAGGGTAAAGGTAATGCCCATAGTTTCTGTTCTTGTTCTCACGGTGCAGGGCGTTTGATGTCTAGAAATAAGGCAAAAAATGTCTATACACTTGATGATTTAATTGAGCAAACAAATGGCGTAGAATGCCGCAAAGATGAGGGTGTATTAGATGAAATTCCTGGTGCTTATAAGCCAATAGAACAAGTGATGCAAAATCAAGCAGATTTGGTTGAAGTTGTGGCAACACTCAAGCAAGTTCTTTGTGTGAAAGGATAAATTAGGTAGGGTGGGCAATGCTCACCTTTTTTATTTTTTTAAACGCAGAGGGACGCTGAGGTAAGCGCAGAGGTATGCTGAGGAAGAAATGATTGTTTTAAGTAAATTGACTGAACTAATAGAGCCATCAGACAACGCTAGCGAAAATAAATTAATGATCTAATTTTGTCACGCATTAGCTTACGATCTTTTTTGTAGTAGCTCATAAGTTAGTAGGCAACATGAAATCTGAACAAATCTCAGCCATTGAGGTGGCAAGCGGAAATCTTGTACCGATGAGCTGCAAACCTCCTATTTTATCCAGCACTAATCACTGGAACGGGATTGTGCTTGAACAGCATCATTTACCCGCATTTGAATGTCCAGAGCTTTGCTTACAGCAGCACAGCATTAATATTTGGCTTGCTAATTCATGCCAAGTAGACTGGCGACTAGCAGGTGGAAGGTTACACAGTACGCAGATTAGGAGAGGTTTGGTTAACGTCACTCCAAAGGGGATTCCGACTCAAGCGCGTTGGAATCAGGAAATCAAATTTCTCCTAGTCTCTTTTGATTCCAGTTTATTTAAGAAAGTAGCAGATGATGTGATCATTGGGAGCGATCGCAATATTGAAATTATCCCACAGCGCGGAGTCTGCGATCGCCAAATTCTTCATCTGGGAATGGCACTCAAAACAGAGCTTCAAGCCGGATGTCCATCTGGTAAATTATATGGTGAATCAGTTGCTATTGCTCTAGCAGCCCATCTCCTCAAAACTTATTCTGGAAAACGGCAACTAAATTCAGAGTTTGAGGTTAATCTTTCTGAGTATCAATTACGGCAGATAATTGATTATATTTATGACAACTTAGCACTAGAATTAACACTGACAGAACTGGCTAGCCTAGTGAATATGAGTTCCTATTCATTCTGCCATTGGTTTAAACGTTTAATGGGTATTTCTCCACATCAATACGTGATTAAATGCCGGATTGAACGAGCTAAATTTTTACTTAGTTATAGTCAGTTCCCTATTATTGAAATTGCACTTCAAGTTGGCTGTTCTAGCCAAAGCAACTTTACTACTATTTTTCGCAATTATGTAGGAATTACACCCAAAGCATATAGAGAAATGATATAAATTTTGTGAGTTTGCAAGATTTTAACATTTTTAAAGCAAGTTTTCAGAAGACAGAAGTTCCACTCACAATTTATTCTTATAATTGACCAGTCAAACAAAAATATTATGGGAAATAGCCAATACGAACAAGAGTATAAGAAAAAAGTAATTGATTTCTTCGATAGCAGAACTAGCTACGATAACAATTATACAATTGAGCGCGCTCTCCCTCTCCTAGATTTGGTTCAGCTTCAAAAGGGGCAAAAAGTATTGGATATGGCAACAGGCACAGGTATCATTGCCATTGCTGTTGCACAAATTGTCGGCTCTGAGGGAAAAGTCACTGGAGTAGATTTTTCTTCAGGGATGCTAACTCAAGCACAACAGAAAATTGAAGAATTAGGCTTGCAAAATATCGAACTTATTGAAGCCGATGCTGAGTATATTGATTTCAATGATGAGAGTTTCGATGTAATTCTTTGCTCTACAGCAATAGTGTATTTTAAAGATATTCCTGCTGCTCTACGTAAATGGTATCGTTTTCTCAAACCAGGGGGTATTCTCGGTTTTTCTTGTTGCTCAGAGAAATCTTGTGGAGCGCCACTTATAATCGAAATCTGTGAGAAACATGGCATTTCGCTGACAAGTATAAATGAGCCAACAGGCTCTCCCGAAAAATGCCATCATCTGCTCACAGAAGCTGGTTTTAAAAATATTGAAGTGAAGACTCAACAACTAGGTTTCTATCGCAATCTAGAGCAAGCTAAAGAATGGAATGGAGAGTGGTTTCATCCTAGAGAAAACCCCTTGTTACAGGTTTCATCAGAGCAAATGGCACAATTAAAAGCAGAATATAGTCAAAAAACTGAAGCAGAAGCAACTGAACAAGGAGCTTGGTACGAAAATTTGACTTTTTTTGTAACTGGTAGAAAGGTTTAAAGCAAACTTTAACTTTCTATTATATTAAGCCAATTCATCAAATCAGCCTCACTGGCAAAATCTAGTAATACTTCACCCAAGTTTTCTAACTGAGCCAAGGACAACTCTTGCAACCGAGATTGTAACTGAGAATTAATTGAACCAAGCCGACGAGTTAATAGACGCATCACTAGCCTCAGTTCTGATTGCCTTCCTTGTTCAATACCTTGTTCAATACCTTGTTCAATGCCTTGTTCAATGCCTTGTTCAATGCCTTGTTCAATGCCTCGTTGTCTCCCTTCTTGCAGTCCTTCTTCAAGAATTTCTTGATAAATGGCAGATTCTCTCATATCTTCTTTCCTCAAAAACTGACGAATTAGTTCTGGCTCGAATACCAACCCTGCTAGAAGTTGGGTACATACCGAGATACTCTGCTTGGTGGCTTCTTCTTCAATCATACTCACCTGAACTGCTACCTGTTGAAGCAGATTTTCAGGAGAATCTGTTCGTGCCAAAGTTGCCAGAGGTAATAAACCAGGAGATAACAGTAATGGTTCTGGATCTTGTTCCCAAATTCGGATGATGCGGTAACGGTGGGTAGTATTGCGGGCAGTAAATTGATCTACAAAGACAGATTCTGAAGTTGTCGGTTTAAGAAAAATCACTATCTGCTCGATATCGCAATTGTATTGTCGATATAGTCGCACCCAGTAGTCCAACATCCTCAGTGGCAAAGGTGGAGTCGATGCTGGTAAGGTTTGAAACTCTAAATGCAGTATTTGATTGGCAGTTTGCAAAAAGGTTACTGAGTCGGCACGGATTGGTTCTTGATTTAATTCTGTTTTGAGAATTTGAATATCCGTTGCCTCAGATGCAAGTAAGTAACGGATAAAATCTTCTGGATACTGCTCAACCAGATATTTTAAGGTGTTGTCGTATGTCACTTTGATATCAGTTTGGACAAAAACTCATGTAGATATCTGATATCGCTACATAGTTTGTCCATCAAAAATTTAAGTTTAAGTATTATTTATTGTTAGCGCTACTTTACGACAAACTACTGCTCGCTCATAGCGCTAACATTTAAATTTGGTGTCTTTTCAAAATTACATTGTCAAAGATTGAGGATTTGTCTCAATCAATTTTGCTAAATCTTGCAAGAACGCCGCAGCATGGGCACCGTAAATAATGCGATGGTCAGAAGTAATATTGACTTGCATTTGTTGCCGCACACCAAATAAACCGTCGGGTGTTGCTACCACTTGCGGACGGGATGCCCCGATCGCTAAAATTGAACCTTGTCCAGGTGGCAAAATCGCATCAAATTTATCTACGCCAAACATCCCCAAGTTAGACAGGGTAAAAGTACCACTGTTGTATTCTTGGGGCTGTAGTTGTTTTGCCCTGGCACGTTCTACCAAAGACTTCCAAGTCCGCGATAGAGAATAAATATCTACTGCGTCTGCATTTTGCAGTACAGGTGTAATCAATCCGCCATCATCCATCGCTACCGCTACAGAAATGTTGATATCAGAATGATAAACAATACCCTGGTCTGAGTAGCTGGCATTTAAAAGTGGGTGTTTTTGTAAAGTCACCGCTACAGCTTTCGCCAGTAGCGCTGTCATTGTCACGCCTTTGGATTTAATTTGTTTATAAAGTTTGTCTAACCCATCAGTGGTAATTGTATAACCGACACGGAAGACGGGCACGGATATGGTGGCTACCATGTTCCGCACTACAGCATTTTGGAAGGTAGTTAGAGGCACAATTTGACCGGGAACAGCCGCCACCACTGGTGCAGGTGCTGGTGTCCGAGGTGCTGGGGGTACAACTGGGGCGCTGGTTGGTACAGGTGCTGGTGGAGCAACTGGGGAAGTAGCGGGTTGTTTGCCCTTATAGGACAATGCTTCTACATCTTCGGCAACAATGCGACCGTGGGGGCCGCTGCCTTGGAGTGTAGTTAAATCAACTTTGAGTTCTTTGGCTAACTTACGGGCACGGGGTGAAGCTACAAGCCTTCCTTCTTTGTGGTTAGACCCGTTTTGAGACGCTAAGGCAGGAGTTGCCGCTGAGGCTGTGGCAGGGATTGGTTCTGGGGATGAGGTAGCACTAGCAGCCACGCCGCCGGAATTGGCAAGAGATTTGGCCTGTTCAATTTCAGCTTCCGTTTCGGCTATGAAGGCGATCGCAGATCCTACCGGGGCAGTTTCACCAGCTTCAACTATGATATGGGCAAGAAATCCCTCATAAAAGGTTTCTACATCCATATCTGCCTTATCTGACTCTACAACCACCACTGTTTCGCCTTTTTCCACTTTGTCCCCTGGCGATTTCACCCAGGAGACGATTTTGCCTTCGGTCATTGTAGAACTCAGAGCCGGCATAAATACTTCGTGAATGCTCATAGGGTGGTTTGGGAATCAATGGTTTATGGACTTTAACAGCTTTTATCAGATCGAATTGTATCTTGGCGGGAGAGTTTTGGACTGGAGATTTTATATTTTAGGTTGAGTATTGGGGACTGGGCATGGGGCATTAGCTTTTGATTAATGACTAATGACCAATCGATTGACTCTAGGAACCTAAATATGAATTGGAGGTCTATAATACAGAGCTATCCTCAATGGTTAGCCAATATCGCCATCTCGTTTTAGTCGTTGACTTGCAAAAACCACCACGAGTTTCTCACAGATTAAATGGGATTGCTATTCATATACCTCATAACCACTGCTTAAGATACAGGAGCTTCTCAGAGGTAGAGGATATGGGATGCAGTTCAATCTAGAATTCAAAATTGGTAATAAACCTATTTGAAATTCCTGTTTACTTTTATGTCGGCAAAGCTAAAATTCTTTTTGATTGTGATACTCGGTATCTTTGCCACTGCTGGCGCTGGAGTATATATTACCCAGCGCCAGACATCCGCACCGATTTTTGAGACTAGTAACGGACAAACCCAGCAGGTGGGAGCAATAGATCAGTCTCAAGAAGTTGTGGCATACTCAGAGCGTTTCGATTATAAAACTATACCTCTAGAAAAGATAAACTCATCTCTCCAAGGCAGTGATCCTGCTACCCTCGCCCTGAATGCTTTTGACGGCATAGCATCGATGGGAGGAACGCGAAAGGTAGAGGTAGCTTATCCGCAACGGAATCAAGCCTTTGTGACGATTACGCAAACCAAACGGGGCGATGATTCAGTTGGTATTAAATATCGAGTTGAGATGACAACCTTTGGGCGATCGCTTTTTACTAGCTCACCTCCAGTGTGGCAAATTGTTTGGGCTGGAGTGAGCAGTCAGGAGTGAGGAGTTAAGAGTGAGGAGTTAGGAATTTAAACTCATAACTCATAACTCATAACTCATAACTTTTTAAATGTCGCCGCGAATTTCTTCTACAACACCATCGCGCAGAACGATTTCGACCTGCATTTTGCTAATCAGGTTATCACCCGTCTCTACTCGGAAAAAGCCTTCCATTTGGAATTGGTTGACTTCCTGATCTTGCTGAAGAAATTGCACTTGCTGGAGGTTTTGCAGCAATTGATTTTTCTGCTCTAAAAATTCACTTTTCTTTTGATTGACTTGGAGTTGGATATTGTCAATTTGTTGGAGGGTCTGGGGGCCAGGTGGTTGCAGACTCTGCTTTTGAATTGCAGCGATCGCTCTTTGTCCTTCAACGTCTAGCTGTTGCAGTTGCTGGTCAAGTTGATTGATCTGCGTTTGCAACTGCTGTTGTACTTCCTCTTTCCAGAGGGGAGTCACAATGACTTTGACGTTAACAACACGTTTCAGGAGCAAGTTAGATTTGGAGACATCCATAAATATTTCACGTTCACTCTTAGTAGTTGGGAGGTGGAATCATCAGGCAAACATGCCGTCAATAATATCGCGATAGCGTTCGGTGACGACGTGTCGTCGAACTTTCAGTGTTTGTGTCATCAAGCCATTTTCGATGGAAAACGGTTCCAGAATGAGCTTGAACGTCCCGATGCGGTCATCCGGTCGATAGCCTGGACGATTTTGCACTTCCCGATTCAATTCTTGGCGAAATAAATCCTGGATCATTCTACTCTCCCAGTCAATTTTTTGACTAGGTGAAGAAGTCACCTGATCATTGGGCGTATCCAGTATCAAATTCTGACTTGCTGCCCATTTTTCTAAAGCTTCGACATTGGGGACAATTAAAGCTCCCAAGCTGCGCTGATCTTGGCCGACAAGCATGATTTGATCGATGTATGGCGATCGCAAACACGCATCTTCGATCGGCTGCGGCTCGATGTTTTCGCCGTTAGTCAATACAATCGTATCCTTTGCTCTGCCAGTTAGCACCAAGTCGTCTTGTGGTGTCAGCCAACCCAAATCGCCGCTATCAAACCAACCTTCAGCGTCAATTGCTTTCGCTGTCGCTTGCGGATTTTGGTAATAGCCTTGCATAATTTGCGGCCCCCTCAACAATACCAAGCCTCGCTTTTCTACTGGTAGGGGCGCTTTTGTCTCAGGATCGACGATTTTAGCTTCTGTAGCCGGAAGTGGTTGTCCTGATGCACCAATCAAATTTCGCCAAGGACGACGTACATGGGTAACAGGAGAAGTTTCTGTCAAGCCATAGCCTTGCAAAATCTGCACACCAATAATTTCAAAGAAGTTATCTATGTGTCTGGGAAGCGCACCGCCGCCGCTAATCATCTGCTTGACTTGTCCTCCTGTAGCTTCTCGCACTTTGGCATAAACCAGTCGTTCTCCCAAGGCATGGAGGGGTAATAAAGCAGCTGCTTGTATCTTAGCTGCGAATCGTTCGATGGCTGAAGCATGAAGATTATTTAAACTCAATCCTTGAGCAACTCGCCGGGCTTTGATATATTTTTCGCTAATACCCATTAAAAAGTTAATTAGGCGTTGCTTTTTGGCTGGTTGCTCACGGAACTGCTTTTGCACTCCTTCATAAATCGATTCCCACAGGCGGGGTACACCCACCATGTAGTTGGGTTTAAATTGTCTCAAATCTGCTTTCACAGAGCGCAAGTTGGTATAAACTTGCGTGCAACCTTGAGATAGTAAGTAATATTCAACAGTCCGCTCATAACTGTGCCATGAAGGCAGGATACTGAGAACAATGTCGCCCGCATTTGGTTGCAATACTGTGCCAAAGGTTGTCACTTGGTGCATTAAATTGCTATAAGACAGCATCACACCCTTGGGTTTACCTGTGGTGCCAGAGGTGTAAATTAAGGTTGCCAGAGCGTCACGATTTTGCTTGACTGGCACAAAATTATGATTTTTCCCAATTTCGAGCAACTGGGCAAAATTCAGCACCTTTAGGGTTTCGTCTGTCGGTGGTGCTTCATCTGAAAGTAAGATTACCGCCTGAATTGGTAAATCTTGAAGGCGGTCTTGCAGTTTTTTAAGTGTCTTTAAATCCTCAACTACTATTGCCGTACTGCCACTATTAGCAATGATAAACAGCAGTTCTTCTTTTTCCGCTTGGGAGCTACGCACCGCATCAACCCCTCCAGCAGTCATTATGCCTTGATCGGCAATAAACCAGCGAGGACTGTTGTCAGAAATTAAAGAAATGCGATCGCCTACTTTTATTCCCAAAGCCTGTAACCCAGAAGCAAATAGTTGCATTTGCTCTGCCAACTGGGTATAAGTAATCGCTACTTCTGGTTTAGCGTGAGGGTTGCGGAGGGCAACAATATTACCAAATTTTTGAGCTGCCAAAGGCCAAATTTCTGGCAGCGATTCCACATTTGTGTAATCTACCAACCGCTTTAGGGCTTGGCGTTCTCGCTCACTAATGTTAGATAAAAAAGAAGACGCGGTTTGGGTTGTTGACATAACACCTTACCTAAATATCGTAAACTGATCGTTTTCCAGCTTATTTTGTTATTACGCTACAATATCAATCCTTATTATCCACATACCCCTCTGTGTATGATAATTCCAGGAATTTTACGTTTATATTTACAAAAATTTATGTTAAAGTTAATTTACATAGACTGCAAGCAATAGATTGACTGAACATCAATGCTATACATACATTATGCTTGTAAATAAAAACAGCGATGTCTACGACGGGCTACGCCTACGCCTACGTTTCACAGGGGATGATTACCTATGAATTTGATAGACACTATACTACTAACGCTGCTCAATATTGCTGCTTGCATGGCGTTACCTAAGCTTTTAGCTATCCTTCTGGCTGATAGAACCAAAGTTACTGAAACGTTGGCAAATAGTTCTAAATTACAAACAGCCAAAATTGAACTTACCAGTTTTCCTTATTGTACAGCTTACCCAGTAACAGGTAGCCAATTTTGTAAATTCAGTCCTGATTTCTGTGTTAAGTGTTCTCCGAATTGATGGACTATTACTATTTGCCAGTAAAAATTCCTTAGTGCTTCCGACAGCCAGCTATTAAATAAACATCTCCGAAAACTCCCAAAGTACCTCTGTAACTAGCTTATAGGGTGCGCTTGCCAGTTTGGCAATCCGGCTAGTTTATACGATCAAATAGGGCTTTTAGATGCTTGTTGTTGGTAATCAGACAAAAACGTAGTTATGTGTGTTTATTTTCACATCATGCGATGGCGTATATCTCTGCTGGTAATACAAGTGCCCCAATTCGCAATCTTACTACTTTGCAAACTGTCAAAATTACTTGTTCATACTTTTTAGGATTTAACCGAAATCTTTCTTGAACAACTCGAAATATTTTTACCGAACGAATTCGATGTTCAACAAATACTCGTTTGGATAAAAACTCCTTGTTTTCTTTTTTTCTGGTCGATTGTTAACTGTTCTAGCACTAAATTACAAAAATTCTTCTCTATAAGAGAGTATTTAAAAATTAGTAGTTACCATAAGAAAATATATTTGTTTAGCTTATATTCACTACAAGAAATCTAAAATTATTTTTGTACGAAATTGTACTGGTTTTGCTTCAAACTAAAAATATAGTCAACACCAATTTTAAAACGGAGAAGATTAATACATGAGTTTGATAGATGGTATATTTCTAACGCTGTTAAATACTGTTGCCTGCCTAGCACTGCCTAAGCTGCTATTTGTAATTCTGTCTGCCAAAAGCCAAAAAGCTGCACCTTCACAATCTGCTCTTAGATCACAAGATTCCAACTCTGAAATCCCAAGTTTTTCTTAATGATAAGCTGATTATCTGTAGATATCGCCTTGATGAGGAGAAAATTTAGTGATTGGTGCAAGGCGATGTCTCACGATAAGTTATGTATATCTTGTTTTGGGAAAAGAGTGAGTGTACATATCTACCAAAAATAAATATTTATACAGGAAAAAACTGGTCTAAAGTACAGCTAAAACCAGGCAATAGCGGAGAAATTAGATTATCACTACTAAATAAGGTTGCTACCAAGTTAAGTTGACTTTGTTCGCGCCGATAGACCTCTAGTTTACGCGATCGCCAATCAGCAATCCAGTATTCTTTTACTCCTCTGGAAGAATAAAGTTTAAGTTTAGCTTCCTTATCTCGTCTTAGGTCTTCCTTACCAGCAGACAAAACTTCGACTACTAAATCTGGTGCGCCAGTTAAATGTCCCGCTTCATCCAATGTTAGCGCCAAGGTTTCTTTAGTAACCCAAACTACATCAGGAATCACATTATCTGATTCTGAAAACAAAACGCCAGGGTTGATTACAGCTTCTCCTAAACCACTAAACTCCGACCAAACATCAAGTTGTCGGAAAATTCTGCCACAAGTTTGCTGATGTTTAAAGTGAGGTGCCCTAGTCACAAATAATTCTCCATCAACTATCTCATAGCGTGTCCCTTCATTTTCTGCTAACAGTTCCACATCGTGAATTGTCCAGCGTACTCCTGTATTAAGCATCTGACTCATTGGCTAACTCCTAATTCCTTTAATCTTGCTTTTGTATTTTAATAAAATAGAATTTATGAATCAGACTAATTGATTCTGAATTCTGTATTCTTCTTCAATCATCACTTACGATTTTCGCGCCGCCACTTACTCCGTACTAGGCGAATTTCATCAAAAGTGTAACTTTCACCTAGTTGTTCTTTGATGGGAGTGAGGGAAATGTCACCGAGTACTTCTAAAACTTGCCAAATTTTTTGTTGATGTTCTAAAGGTACTAATTGATTTAAATCAACTGGCTGATTTTTCTCAATTAGTTTTTCTAAATGATTGCTAACTGTTGCCGGACTAAGGTTGCGCTTTTGGGCAATTTGAGCAATATTTAAACCTTGTTGATGTAATTGTAATGTTTGTAATTCGGTGTAAGAAGAAGATGAGTTGGCAGAAGATACGGAAGTAACAGATTTATTTTGCAAACCTTTTTCTTGGCGATAGGCGCGAATTTCTGTAATAAACTTTTCGCCATACTGAGCGAGTTTGTGACTACCTACACCAGAAAGTTTGGCAAATTCAGTTAAGTTTTGGGGTTGCACCTGTACCATCAATTTTAAAGTGGAATCGTGGAAAATGACGTAAGGTGGTACAGATTGCTCGTCAGCTAATTGTTTACGTAGCGATCGCAACTTCTGTAATAATATTTCTGCTTCTTCTGCTTTTTCACTCCCCTGTTCCCAGGTAATCTTTTGGACTGTGGTTATAGCTAACGAAACTGTACGTTGTTTTCGCATTACTTGCCAACTTAAGGCATTTAGTTTTAAAACTGAGTAACCATCGCTAGTTTGTTCTATTAACCCTTGATG
The DNA here is from genome assembly GCF_047228265.1 of Nostoc sp. UIC 10607. Classification (NCBI taxonomy): domain Bacteria; kingdom Bacillati; phylum Cyanobacteriota; class Cyanophyceae; order Nostocales; family Nostocaceae; genus Nostoc; species Nostoc sp. UIC 10607. The sequence goes on from NZ_JBIQNW010000005.1 coordinate 276,258, forward strand.
TAGTAGCGATCGCCCCAACATTCGCCATTCATCTAAAGTTCTATCTTTACCAATACCGTAGGTAGAAAGTTTATCGTGTTCGTATTGGAGAATTTTGTCTTTTTTTGCCCCCCGCAACACATCAATTATGTGTAGCATCCCAAATCTTTCTTTGCAACGGGCCACGCAAGATAAAAACTTCATGGCTTCAATTGTCCAATCTTGCATGGGTTTGGGATGACGACAATTGTCACAGTTACCGCAATTCCCAGGAAACCTTTCTCCAAAATAACCCAGTTGAATCGTTCGCCGACAATCGGTGCCTTCAGCGTAATCGATCATCTGCCGTAATTGTTGCTTGGCAATCAACTGTTCTTGAGGATCAGTTTTTTGATCGATGCTCCATTCAATTGTTTTAACATCACCAAAACTGAAAAATATTGTACACCGAGATGGTTCTCCGTCTCTACCTGCTCTACCCGATTCTTGATAATAACTTTCTATATTTCTGGGCAGATCAAAATGAACTACCAACCGCACATCGGGTTTATTAATTCCCATCCCAAAGGCGATTGTTGCCACCATAACCCGGACATCATCTCGAATAAATCGCGTTTGATTACTACTACGTTCCTCATCAGTTAATCCGGCGTGATAAGGCAGAACAACAACTTTATCATTTTGTAGTTTAAAAGTGAGTTCATCAACTTTTTTACGAGTTAAGCAATAAATAATTGTCGAACCTTCACTTTCTCGAATTAGTTCTAACAATTCAGCGTAAGCATATTTAGTTTTAGGACGAACTTCGTAATAAAGATTTTGACGGTTAAAACTGGCAAGATGGATGCTAGGTTGCTTCAGCCCTAGTTGTTGAATGATATCACTACGGACGCGATCGGTTGCTGTGGCGGTGAGGGCGACGGTAGGAACATCAGGATAGCGTTTCCGCAGAGATTTCAACTGGCGATATTCTGGACGAAAGTCGTGTCCCCATTCAGAAACGCAGTGCGCTTCATCAATAGCGAAGCTAGAAATACCGATTTTTTCTTTAACTAAATCGAGAAATGGTAGAAACCTTTCACTCAAGAGGCGTTCAGGGGCGACGTATAGTAATTTTACTTTACCGCTAAGGATGGCTTCTTCCCGCGATCGCACCTTGTAAGCATTCAAACTACTATTGAGAAATGTCGCGTTAATATTATTATTTCGCAGTGCTTCTACTTGGTCTTGCATCAAAGCAATTAACGGCGACACTACCACTGTTAGTCCATTTTTTAACAACGCTGGTAGCTGAAAACATAGAGATTTCCCTCCACCAGTCGGCATCACAACCATTAAATCTCGATTTTGCAGCGCATCTTCGATAATTTGCCGTTGTCCGGGGCGGAATTGGTCGTAACCGAAGTGATATTTTAGCGCTTGTTCGAGATGAGGATACTGAAGCATAGCGATCGCTTTTTCGGAGGCGTTCTGCGTGGGTAGTTATGAAGATATCAGGATTTTAACTCACATCTTTGGCAGCTTTGGGAAGACTTGCCTTTCTCTACTATGCTTTTTAGTAGCAAGCAGACTTTTAATCTAAAACCAAAATCTAAAATCTAAAATTCGCCTCAGCATCTACCTAACCGAGAATTTGCTGTTATTACTTTGCCTTGATGCCCTATCTGATTACATTTTAACTGTGATTCTAAAGCATCAATCTTTCGTAAAAGCGACACTCCCCACACTATAGAAATCACCAACTTGATTGTCATACCCACGAGCAAAAGTGTCACGATTGTGGCAGCTTTCTTTTGTTGAGCCAGCCTTTTTTGTTGTTCTGCAAGGCGTGCTTCAACTTCTTTGGCACGTTCAGCCTCTAATGCTTGCTGCATTTCTCGCCGATCTAATTCTTCACTAGCAGCTAAAAATCGATAATCTGAATTGGTCAAGCTTTTGCCATTTGCCCAAGTTTGAGCATCAATCAAGGCTTGTCCGCGCAATAGGCGAGATTCATCCTTTTCCTTTGAGGCTATCCATGCATTGAAGGTTTCGTAGTAGGGGCGCAAGTAAGCTAATTTTTTTGCAACCCATTCTAAATTGAAAACTTCTTGATAAATTCGGTTTTTGATTTGGAGAAAACCTTGCTTTTTGATTACCAAACCAGACAGCAACAGTTCTACCTGTTCTCGACTATCGTCGGCTGGTACTTCCACTCCTTGGAGAATTTGCTGATAAATTCCTAGCAATCTGGCGGCAGATTGTTCGTTTCCAAGGATGCGATCGCGAATTGTCCGCAAATGCTCTGGTTCATCTTGTGACTCCCATTTTTCGATTATGTGCGATCGCACTACATTTTCTATCCAAAATTCTTCTGCGCCAGGGGGAATTTTTAGCATTCTACCCACATCATCTTGAGATAAACTAACAAGTAGCCGACATAGCTTTTGAGTCAGAAATGGTTGCCCTTCTGTCCAAGACAATACTTCTTTCAAAAGTTTCTGGGGATTATTGCCTTTAATATCCAGTCCCAAAGATAGCGGTTGAGCTTCTTCAAATGTAAAACCATTTACTTGTATGGTTTTACCAAGATTAAAAGGGGTGGTATGATTCCGATATAAAATCAAATCTGAAGGTGTTGCAACCCCGAAAATTGCAAATGTAATCCGATTATACTCTGGATCAATTGCTCGTTGGTTATAACAGAAGCGAATCAAGTTGAAAAAGTCATCAACAGAGAAATCGAGGCTGAGAATACTATCAATTTCATCAATAAAAATAAATAATCTTTCGTTAGGAAATTTAACTAACAGAATTTCCGAAATAAATCGACTGAGTTTCTGAACTAAAGAAATATCATTTTGTTCTTGCCACCAGGTTTTTAAATTGACTTTTCCTAACAGTTTAAAACTTAACCATAAGTCGCCTACAACTCCTTTATACCACTGCTCTGGAGTTATATTTTCACAACCAATATTAGTCATATCAACGGTTGCACATCTAAAGCCCTCTCGTTGGAAGCGATGCTTTGTTTTTACCATAAGTGAGGATTTGCCCATTTGCCTACTGCTCAGGATGTAGCAAAATTCACCCTGCTTCAAGGCTTCATAAAGTTCCACATCCGCTCTGCGCTCAACATAGCTAGGAGCATCACTCGTGAGCGTACCTCCAACTTGGTATCGATAATTATTCATTTGATTGAAAATTTTAAATTAGTCCTCGTTTTTAATAAATAAATTTGGATCGGGACAATTGATAAAATTCAGATGAAGAACGAGAGCAAGTATTTTGATTATTTATCTTTCAACAGTTTACCAGAACCATTAGTAGTATTTTGCTTTCCAAGCTGTTGGCTAAAATAAAGACGATATAACTCACACATTGTGTGAGCTTGATTGCCATTTAATTGAACCAAACCCATGCTTTCTAACTTGTAAGCAGCGATCGCATCTAACTCCACTTGTTCATCTGTTAAAATTACCTTTTGCATCGCGGACATTAATTCTGGTTCTTTTTGGAGCAAGCTCAACAGTTCTCGTAAATGCTGACTGTAAATACCCACTGGTGTAGATGCTGTTTCTAGTAACACCTCTAATGTCATTTCTTCCTGATATAGATGATAAAGTGCAAGACTCACCAAATAGGGATGTCCTCCTACCATTGCTTGTAGGGGTACAAGGCGTTTTGCCCCTTCGGAGTCTGCTGCCCAATGCAGCCTGTAAGATAATGCTAAATTCTGTACCTGATTAAGAGTAAACGGTGGCAGCGTAATTGTTATCCCTACATTGAAAGGTGATTGGTTTAGCTTGAGTGGAATATAAATTTCTGTAGTATGAACTACTACCATCCGCAGTTTTTGCCAGATTTGATCCTGCTTTGCTTGTTCATGCCAAAATCGCAGCATTGGCAAAAAGTCTTGGGCAATATTGGGATGTTCAAAAACTCGATGGACTTCATTTAAAGCCAAAACTAAAGGACTATGATCAATGTATTGCAGCACATACGCTTCAAAGTAAATTTTGCAGCTTACCTTACTGCCCATTTCCGTATCCCAAAAATCATCGAGACAAGGAAGGAGATTTAATTGCCTGCTGACATTGATACAAAACCAACGTAAAAATTTATCAAGAGAAGCAAAAACATCTTGGTCAGCTTCTTGAAAATCCAAATAGACAATTTGATAACCTTGCTCTCTAGCATAAGCAATCATCCGGTTGAGCAGTGAACTTTTTCCTGTCTTTCTAGGTGCTTTGATCCGGATTAAGCAACCAGGGTGTAAAATCTCGTTACAAACAAGTTCTTCCAGAGGAGGGCGATTGATGTAAAGAGGAGAACCCAGTGGTACAGGGCCGCTAGGAAATTCAATCTTGCTTGCTGAAAACAAGTCTGAAGAAACCATTTCTAAGCTAGATTCTTCACCCAACTTTTGATGGCTGTGATTTTCCTGATCGCTCATCTTGTCTTGCAGGTATTTATTCAAGGCTAAATGCAGATTTTTTTTTGTTATTTTTTTTCCAAGTGCAACGGAGAGGTCTTGCCACAACTCAGAGCCAACTTCCTTGATGTAATTGTTGCGATAGCCTGATACCTCTGCCATTTCATCGTAAGTTTTGCCCAACCACGATTGAGAGAGCACAAACCACTGAATGGAAGCAAGAGGCTTATCTTGCAGAATTCTTTCTACTGCTTGCAAAATATCTTCCACGGATATTAAAAGTTAAACAGTTACTAGATGTATTTATCTACTTTGGTATAGTAATAATATACAACTGAATAAATATTTAAAAAAAGAAAATTAAATACCTACGGATACACTTTTTGACATCCAATTAATCTTTGAACAAAAAAAATTGTTAGTGTGGCGCAGTTTACTTTTCCTTCTTGGGTGCTAATACTGTCAAAGCAAATCAGGTTCGCCTGTTAGGCAATAACGCTTTTGGCTTTGAGGATTTAGCAAATGGCGGTGATAAAGATTACAACGATTTGATTGAGCGAGTTAATTTGAGTATCGCCTAGTCTGAAGTTCCCACGGATAGATTTAGTAATAGAGCCTGTAAACTTTACTGAGCATTTTAGAAAGTCAAAGCCATAAGAATCTATTCTCAATCTGGGAATAATAGCTTTGTAGATTACCGCTATTTCAAAAAAATTAACCCTCAGCTTACCACTGGGGGCTTTTTTTGTTTGGCAAAATGGCATATCTCTAAATTAGACGGTTGCTATGGTATTTGAGTAGGATACATTCCATGCGAAAAAGTACTGACTTGCATTACCCTTGGCTAACTACCAAGGGTTTTTATTGGAACTTCTACTGTGATATTGCACCATTCTTAATAACCGTAATGTTGGCAGCTTGGTATGAGTAAGTAGCTAGACATGAAAAATTATAAGATAAGAGTAGAAGAGAACAGATGATTGAAAATGCCAGCAGCACTACGAATAAAACTGACTAGAGAAGAAGACAAAACGTTGCAGGAATTAAGCCTTGCAGAGAATGTACCTCGAAGAGTCAAAATTAGAGTGATCGCATTACGACTCAATGCCGATGGTTTAACAGTTCCAATGATTTCTGGTCACTTACATATTCATGAGCATACAGTTCGAGCCACATTACGTAGATGGGAAAACCAGGGATTAGGTGGATTGTGGGAAGCACCTGGACGTGGAGGAAAACG